>DATFYA010000009.1 GCA_035315345.1 Candidatus Methylomirabilota bacterium | reverse complement strand
AGGTCGAAGATCACCACCGACATGACCTTGGTGTTCGGGCTGAACAGGATGATGGAGGCCGACAGCTCGCGGATGACCCCGATGAACACGAAGCACCACGTGGCGATGATGCCGCTCCGGGCCAGCGGGGCGGTGATCTCGCGCAGCACGCGGAAGCGGCCGGCGCCCAGGATGCGGCCCGCCTCCTCCAGCTCGGGGTGGATGCCGCGCAGCGTGGCGTCGGACTGCGAGTAGCCGACCGGCATCTCCTTGGTGAGATAGGCCAGGAACAGGATCCAGAGCGTGCCGTAGAGCAGGAAAGGCGGCCGCGTGTAGGCCACGAACAACGCCACCGCCAGCACCACCCCCGGGATCACCACCGGGGCCACCGCGAGGAAGCCGAGCACCTGATGGCCCCGCACCAGCCGGCGGTTGGTGACGTACGCGAGGAGGGTGGCGAGCCCGGCCCCCACGCAGGCGGTGAGCACGCCCAGCTCGATGGTGTTGACGATGGCCGATTGGGTGGCGCGGTTCAGGAAGGTGAACGACCAGTTCTCCAGCGAGAAGTTGTCGACGGTGAGCGGCTGGGCCCACGCGCGCGAGAAGGCAGCCTTGAGCAGGATGCCGTAGGGCAGGAAGACCGCGCCGGCGAGCACCGCGAGGCAGGCGAGCAGCGCGGGCCCGCGCCAGCGTCCGAGCCGGATCACGCGCCGCTGGGCGCCCTTGCCACCCACCGCGGCGTAGCCGCGCCGCCCGAGCAGCCGCTTCTGCGCGAGCAGGAGGAGCGCGGTGGCCAGCAGCAGCGGGATCGAGAACGCGGCCGCCATCTCGACGCGCGGCGGGTACTGGAAGAACGCCCACAGCTGAGTGGTCACGGTGTGGAAGCCGGCGGGCAGGGCCAGGATCGCGGGCGAGCCGAAGAGGGCGAGCGCCTGCAGCACGGCCAGGATGAAGCCGCTCAGAATGGCGGGCAGCACCATCGGCAGCGTGATCGTCCAGGCGACCTGGAAGCGCCCGGCCCCGTGGATCGCGGCGGCGTCCTCCAGATCGGAGGCGATCAGGCCGAGGGTGTTGGCGATCATGATGTACACGTACGGGAAGGTGTAGATCGCCACCACGAAGATCAGCCCGGGCATCGTGAAGATGTTGACCAGGGGATCGTCGGCGCCGGTGAGGCCGCGGTACAGGCGGTTCAGATAGCCCGCGTTGGGTCCGGCGAGCATGACCCACGCGAAGGCCCCGAGGAACGGCGGGGTCACGAACGAGGCCATGATCAGGTGCTGGATGGTGCGGCGCCACGGCAGATCGGTCCGCGCGGTGAGCCAGGCCAGCGGCGTGCCGATGGCGAGCGAGACCACGCCCGACCACGCGGCGAGCACCAGCGTGTTCCAGAGCGCCTTCTGCAGGGGCGGGTCGGAGAATACCCGCGCGTAGTGGGCGAGGGTGACGCCGTGCTCGGCGCGCACGCTCATGTAGGCGAGCCAGCCGAGCGGTAGCAGGATCAGCAGGAGCAGCGCGGCGGCCGCGAGGAGCCAGATCGGCGCGGCGCGGTCGAGGCCGTCCCAGCGACGGGGACGGACCACGCTCGCCGCGTCGGCCATGAGCGGCGCGCTAGGCCCCGAAGAACTCGACGAAGCGCGTCTTGATCTCCTCGTTCCGCTTCTCGAGCTCCTCCGCATCCACCGGCAGGAGCTTGAGGTCGGACATCCGCGGCTTGTCGGCGGGATACGTCACCTGCGGGTGGCCGGAGTAGAGGCCCTCGGTGTCGGCCAGCACCTGCTGCATATCGCGGCTGAAGATGAAGTCGGTGAAGAGCTTGGCCGCGTTCGGATGGGGCGCGAAGCTGGTGATCGCGCTGGGGGACACCACGAGAGGCACGCCCTCCTTGGGATACACGATCTCCACCGGATTGCCCTTCTTCTTGGCCTGGTAGAACGTGTAGTCGCCGCCGTCCACCGCGACCGGCCGCTCGCCCGAGGCGACCACCCCGGAGGGATCCACCGCCGACTGCACGAGCATCGGCTTGTTCAGGGCGAGCGCCTTGAAGTAGTCCCACCCGTGCAGGTGCACCAGGGCCAGCACGTGGGTGGCGATCACGCCGCTGTAGCCCGGGTGCGCGGTGACGAGCTTGCCGCGCCACTTGGGATCGAGCAGGTCCTTCCAGGTGCGCGGGGCCTCCGCGGCCGGCACCGCCTTGGTGTTGTAGGCGATGACGTTCACGGTGGCGCGCAGCCCGAAGTGGTAGCCGTCGCGGTCCTTGAAGCCGGCGCCGAAGGCCTCGACGCCGGCGGGGGCGTACTGCATCAGCAGCTTCTTCTCCTTCAGCAGCACGTAGTGGCCGGCGTCCGAGGTGTGCACCACGTCCACGTTGCGGATGTTGGAGGCCAGCTCCTGCATCATGCGCTGCAGGATCCGCTGCGACCCGGTGCGCTGGACCTCGACCTTCACGCCGGGATACGCGGTCTCGAACAGCTTGGCCACCTTCTCCGAGCTCGAGAGCGCGAGCGAGGTGTACCAGACGACCTTGCCCTCCTTCTTGGCCGCCTCCAGCCGGGCGTCCTGCGCGGCGGCGGCCGCGGCCGAGGAGACGAGCGCGAGCAGTAGCGAGGCCATGACGAGCCGGCGATGAGTCATCGAGATCTCCTGGGGGTCGGTCGGGTCACGCGGTGAGCGCGTCCATCAGCGGGCCGACCCCCGGCTGCGCGGCGAGCGCGTCCGCCAGTGCGACCGCGCGGGCGGCCTGCGCCTCGGGAATGGCCAGCGCCGCGTTGTCGCGGAATTTGGCCACCAGCTCCTCGCGGGTCATGGGGAAGTCGGGCCCGCCGCGCGGGTGATCCTGCCGCTCTTCGAGCAGCCGGCCGTCGGTCAGCCGCACCGCCACGTGGCCGATGAAGTGACGGGGATAGTCGATGGTCGGATCGACGTCGTAGAACACCCGTGCCGCCACGCGGCGCCGGGCCTCGTCCTGCGAGGCCTCGTCGGTGAAGTCGGCCAGCGCGGCCCGTCCGTTCACGAGGATGCACGCGAGCAGGTAGGGCAGGCTGAACTTCGCGGCGTAACCGTTGGGCGGACGGTGCTTGGCGGCCAGCGGCTCCCACAGCCGCGGGATCGGCCCCGCGGCGGTCCGGCAGCGCACCTCGGCGATCTGCTCGGGTCGGAGCGCGTGCCGCTCGCGAAGCCGCAGCGCGCAATCCATGTAGGGATGCGCGATCGAGCCGCAGGGATAGGGCTTGAAGGTGAGCGCCGACAGCTCCCACGTCGAGCCGAGGCTCGCGAGGAGCGCCTCGAGGCGGGCCGGCTCGTGGCCGCCCGCGAAGGCGGCGTAGAAGCCGTGCTCGCCCTCGAAGACGGTCTCCGGTCCGGTGAAGCCGGCGCGCGCGAGGAGCGCCGCGGTCACGCCGGCGTGGGCAGCCCAGCCCGGGTGCAGGCGCTTGGTCCACGAGCCGTCGGCCAGGTACTCGATGATGCCGGCGGCCTGGCTGCCGCAGATCCCGAAGGCGGCGACCTGCTGGTCCTGGGTCAGCCGGTAGAGCCGGCCCGCCGCCGCGGCCGCCGCGAAGCCGCCGGTGAGCGCGGTCGGGTGATAGTGACGCGCGTGGAAGCGGCCCGGCACCGCGAGGCCGACCCGGCACATGACCTCCACGCTCGCGATCATGGCCTCCAGGACCTCGCGGCCGGAGGCCTCGACCGCCTCGCCGACCGCCAGCGCGGTGGTCACCGCCACGCAGCCGGTATGGACGATGGCGTCCTCGCGGGTGTCGTCGAAGTCGAGCCCGTGCGCGAGCGTGCCGTTGGCCAGCACCGCGACGGCCGCGCCGACTCGCTGCGTGGTGCCGATCAGCGTGCTCTCCGGCGGGCCGCCGAGCCGCTCCGCGGCCTGCGTCACCGCGCGGCCGAAGTCCTGGCCGGAGGAAGCCAGGCTGCTGCCGAGGGTATCCAGGGCCAGCAGCGTGGCGCGGGCGCCGACCGCGGGGGGAACGTCGTCCAGCCGGAGGCCGGAGACGAATCGCGCGAAGCGCCGGGCAACCGACGGAGGCGAGGCGGGGGGCTGTGGCACGGCCGTCGGCTCTTTCTACTGAACGCCCTCCACGATGTCAACGCCGAAGTTCCCGCCGGCGCGATGGAGACGCGGCGGCGGTCTGGCGCAGTGCCGACGACGGCGATATGATGCGGCCGAATGGACGAGACGGCGACGCCGCGGGCCACCGGAGTCGCGCAGGTCTTCGACCTGCACGCGCTGAAGGACTTCGCGCCCGACAAGCGCGTGCGCAGGATGCTCTTCAAGACCGACCAGCTCTGGTCGGAGATCGCCTGCTACGAGCCGGGGCAGTCCACCGTGATGCACCAGCATCCGAAGGAGGAGGAGGCGATCTACGTGCTGGAGGGCCGCGCCCACATGAACATCGACGGCGAGGAGGTCGTGGTGGACGCCGGCTCCATCGTGAAGTTTCCGCAGAAGGTCCTGCACGACGTGCGCAACCTGGGGCCGGACCGCTGCGTGATCATGTTCCTCAAGATCAATCCCAAGGTGTTGCGCGATGGGTAACGTGGAACGCTGCGACAAGACCCTGCCGGTGAACGAGATGATCTACTACGTCCGGCGCGACGCCGCCCTGCGCGAGCGCTGGAACCACGACCTGGAAGGGATCGCCCGCGAGTTCGGACTGAGCCGCGAGGAGTACGAGGCCGTCCGCGACAAGGACGTGCGCCGGCTCAACGACATGGGCGTGCACCAGTACTACATCCCCCAGATCCTGCGCCTCTTCTACGGGGCCTCCGCCAACAGCAACAGCCATCCCGCGCTCGAGGCCTACAAGCGCGCCTATCCCGAGGAAGCCGCGGCGGCCGAGCGCGCCCAGGCGCGGCCCGCGCGGGAGAAGGCCTGAGCCATGGCCCGCGTGGTGGCCGCGATGGCGCTGACCCACTCGCCCGGGCTCACCGGGTGGTTCGATCGCGCGCCCGAGGATCAGCGCCGCGAGGCGCGGCGGGCCCTCGACGAGATGCGAGAGCGGCTGCGCGCGGCGCGGCCGGACGTGATCGTGCTGTTCAGCAACGATCACCTGCTGAACTGGCCGATCAACAACACGCCCGAGTATACGGTCGGCATCGGGGCCGAGCACGTGGGGCCGGCCGACTGGTACGACGAGTGGCTCGCCCTGGAGAAATACCGGATCCCCGGGCATCCCGCGATCGCGCGCTATCTGGTCAACGAAGGGGCCCGCCGTCGGCTCGCCTTCGCCTACCTGCGCGAGATGCAGTTCGACGACGGGGTGTCGGTGCCCATGCACTACCTGAATCCGGAGGGGGCCATCCCGCTGGTGCCGGTGACCATGAACTGCACGGTGCCGCCGATCCCCACGCCGGAGCGCGCCTACCAGGTGGGCACGACGCTCCGCGAGATGCTGCTGGCCTATCCCGGTTCGGAGCGCGTGGCGGTCATCGCGACCGGCGGCCTCTCTCACGAGCCGGGCGGGCCCCGCTACTTCTCGGTCGACGAAGCGTTCGACCGCTGGTTCCTGGACCTGCTGAAGCACGGCGACCACGCCGCGCTGCTGCGGGAATGCACGCTCGAGCGCATGGAGGACGCGGGCTCGGGCGGCACCGCCGAATTGCTCGCGTGGGTGCTCGCGCTCGCGTTCACGCGCGGGCCCGCGGAAGTGCTGGCCTACATGCCGGCGGTGGCGTGGCGCTCGGGCACGGGCATGGTGGTATGGCCTGGCCTGCAGAGCTGACAACTTTCTTGCAACCGTCCTCCCGTGGACGACCGGAGTGACACGTGAAAAGCGTCGATCGGCGTCGCGCGCCTAAACTCACGTCCAGTCTCACCCGGCCCTCTGGCGCTGTTCTTGCTCCCCCCCGGCCTCTCGGGAGGATCGTCATGATCCCGATGCAGCCGGATCGAGAAGGGTCGGTCTTCCGCAAGCCGGCGCCCCCACCCGAGCGTGTGAGCGCCCGTCGCATGCCGGAGACCCGGAGCGACCGGAGCCTCGCGATCCCGTCGCGCGTCGCGTCGTCCCTGTCGCGAACAGTGCGCGAGCAGCTCGCCTACCTGACTCCGGACCAGCAGCGCGCCTTCCTGTGGCGCTATCGCGCCCAGGCCAAGTCCCCGCTCGTCGCGGCCTGCTTCCTGCCGCTCGGCTGGCACTATCTGTACCTGCGCAAGCGCGGCCTGCAGGTGCTGTTCTGGCTCACCCTGGGCGGGCTGGCCGCCTGGTGGGTGGCGGACATCTTCCGCCTTCCCCGGCTCGTCCGGGACCACAACCGTCGCGTGGCGACGCACGTCATGCGCGCCCTGTGGGGCTAGGAGACCCGTCCCCCTACACTCGCATCAGCGGGTGCGATCTCTGCCGGGCCGCTCGCATCACGCCCTGGTATCACGAGGACGACATCTGCTGGATCGCCGAATGTGAGATCTGCGCGGTGCCCATGGTGGTCTGGCGGTATCACGGCACCGAGCCGCCCCTCGAGCATCTGGAGCACATGCACGCGCGTCTGCGCGAGATCGCCACCCGGGAGCTGGGCGGCGAGTGCTACATCGACGACCACATGCGCAACATCCCCGACCACTACCACGCCCACGGCCGGCCCAAGGGCGGGTTCTTCGGCCCCGGCGCGCGCCGGTAGCGCGTCCCCACTTCGAGAGGAGAGGACCATGCCCGAGAGCGAGCGGCACCGGAAGGGCAACGAGATCCGTCGCCAGCTGCTGGGCGACAAGTACGTGGAGCGGGTGAACGCCACGACCTACCAGGACCCGATCATGCGCACGTTCATCGACGTCGCCACCGAGAACGTGTTCGGCGCGCTCTGGAGCCGTCCCGGGCTCGACCTCAAGACGCGCACGCTGGTGTGCGTCGTCTCCGACGCGGCCACCGGCCGGGAGCCCGAGCTGCGCATCCACCTGCGGATGGCGCTGCGCCAGGGATGGACCGAGCAGGAGCTGATCGAGGTGCTCATCCACATGTCGGGCTACGTGGGCGTGCCGATGATCCGCGAGGCGCTGATCTGCGCCCGCGACGTCTTCAACGAGGTGAAGAAGGAAGGCTGAGACAGCCTCAGGGCCGCGGCCCGGCCGGCGCGGCCGGCAGCTCGACCCAGAAGGTGCTGCCCGCGCCTTCGGTGCTGTTCACGCCGATGCGCCCGCCGTGGGCATCGACGATGCTGCGGGTGATGGCGAGCCCGAGCCCGGTTCCCGCGATCCCGGCGGTGGAGTCGTTGCGCACCCGGTAGAACTTGTCGAAGACGTGCGGCAGATCGCGCGCCGGGATGCCGATGCCGTCGTCGCACACCTCGATGCGCACCGGCCCTCCGGATGGCGCGGGCTCGACGGTGACCCGCACCCGCCCGCCGCTCCGGCTGTACTTGACCGCGTTGCCGACGAGGTTCACCAGCACCTGCGCCAGGCGGGCCCGCGTCCCGAGCACCGCGGCCTCGGGCGGCGCGGTCGCCGCGATGGTGACGCGCTTGCTCTCGGCCAGCGCGCGCGATCCGGCGACCGTCTCCTCGATGAGCGGCGCCAGGTCGACACGCTCGGTGGCGACGTCCAACCCCGCCTCGATCTTGCCGAGGTCGAGCAGGTCGGTGACCAGCTCGGTCATCTGCTTCGAGCTGCGCAGGATCCGCTCGCAGCGCTCGCGGTGGCCCGGGTCCGCGGCGGGCGCGGCCTTCAGCAGCAGCTCGGCGGTCATCGAGATCGCCATGATCGGGCTCTTGAGATCGTGCGACACCGTGTTGACGAAGTCGTTCTTCATCTGCTCGAGGCTCTTGAGGAGGGTGATGTCGCGCAGGATCGCGGCGAGGCCCACCGGCTCGCCGTACTCGGTGCTCACCGAGACGAGGCTGGCCTGGGCGGTCCGCCCGTCGGGGAGCGGCAGCTCCGCGATGCCCGGCCGGCCGGTCTCGAAGAGTCGGCGGAGCGGCTCGTGGGCGATCGCGTCGTCCAGCGGCCGTCCGGTGATCCGCTCGGGGGCCACGCCCAGCATGGCCCGCACCGCCGGGTTGGCCAGCAGCACGACACCGTCGGGATTGACCATCACCACCGCGTCGGCGGTGCTCGCCAGCACCGCGGCGAGCGTGCCGCGCTCGTCGGCCAGCGCCTGGTAGGCCCGGCACGTCTCGAGCGCGCCGGACACGCCCGCGGCCACCAGCGAGGCGACCTCGAGGTCATCGACGGTGTACGGCGCGCTCCGGCGCGCGAAGAAGAGCGCCCCCAGGATCTGGATGCCGCGACGGAGCGGCACCGTGAGCGCCGCCTGCAGCCCGGCCCGCGCGAGCACGCCGTCGAGATCGTCGGCGGCGTCGGGAATGGCGTGGAGATCTCCGACCAGGTGGGCCCGCCCGGTGCGGAGGCTGCGCCCGGGCAGGCCCTCCTCCTTCGAGAACAGTCGGCCGCCTACCGGCCGCTCCAGGTAGCCGGACAGCGAGTGGACGAGATAGCCCTGCCGGTCGGCGTCCTCCAGGCAGATGGCCAGATAATCGTGGGGCACCACGGTGTCCGCCTGCTCGGCGAGGGCCTGGAAGACGTGCGTGGGGAGGGGCGAGCCCGAGAGACCGATCAGCATCTCCCCGGCGCGCCGGAGGCGCCCGGCCAGAGGCGGGGCCGCCTCGGGGCCCGACATGTGGCCTAGCGATCCTCCATGATCTGCCGCATGCGCGCGAAGGTCAGGAACCGTCGCCGGTTCGCCTCCGGCATCTTGTCCAGGTCCGGCAGCTCGGTGACCGTGAGCCCGTAGGCCTCGTACGTCGGGATGTCGGCCTCGGCGAGCCCGACCGCCGCGCGCTTCCGCTCGAAGGCGGCGGCCACGTAGGGCGCCAGCTCCCGCTCCTTGGCCGTGGCCCGCGCCGCCTCGCGCGCCCGGAATTCCGGCATCACCGACGAGGCGAACAGCTCGAGCGACTCGCAGATGTGCTCGTGGCGGTTCCGGCCGCCCTGCTGGATGAAGATGGTCTGATCGACCCCGTAGTCCTCGAAGGCGCGCAGCGAAGCGCGCAGCTCGTCGGGCGTGCCGATGCAGCCGGTGCCGCCGCCCAGGACGTCGAGGTCCAGCTCGGCCCGCACCCGCTCGAACTTGTCCCAGATGTCGGTACGGCCGGGCCGGTGCTTGCCGAACACATAGTGATGGCCGAGGGCGAACTGGAAGAAGCGGAAACCCTCGGTGCCGCGCCGGCGCGCCTCTTCGCCATCCGGGTGGCACGAGAAGCCCGTCACCATGGCCACGTTCGGGTTGACCGCGTGGCCGATCGGCACGCACTCGCGCTTGAAGGTCTCGTAGTAGTCGTCGACCCAGTGCTTGGCCTCCGCGGGATCGATGAACGCGAAGGTGAGCGCGCCCATCCCGAGCTGCGCGGCCAGGTGGATGGTCTCTCGATTCGAGCACGCCACCCAGAGCGGCGGGTGCGGCTGCTGCACCGGCTTGGGCACCACGTTGCGGACCGGCATCGAGAAGTACTTGCCGTGGAAGCCGGGATAGGGGTCCAGCGCGAGCATGCTCGCGACCTGCTCGGTCGTCTCTCGCCACATCGCGCGCCGCTCCACCGGATCGACTCCGAAGCCTTCCAGCTCCGCCCGGGAGGCCGACTCGCCGGTGCCCCAGTCGACGCGGCCGTTGGAGACCAGATCGAGCGTGGCCAGGCGCTCGGCCACCCGCGCCGGATGGTTGTAGCCGGGCGGCATCAGCACGATGCCGTGGCCGAGCCGGATCCGGCGGGTCCGCTGCGAGGCGGCGGCGAGGAAGACCTCGGGCGCGGACGAGTGGGAGTATTCCTCGAGGAAGTGGTGCTCGACCTCCCACGCATGGTCGATGCCGAGACGGTCGGCCAGCTCCACCTGCGCCAGTGCGTCCTGGAACAGCTGCTGCTCACTGCCTCGAGACCACGGACGAGGGAGCTGATGCTCGTAGAAGACGCCGAATTTCATGCCCACTCCTTTCGCGCGGCCGCCACGATGGCGGCGGCGCCGCCATCGTAGCGCAGGAGACGGGCGGGAGGCGAGGAAGGGGAAGCGGCTACGGCGACTGCGCGATCGGTGCGGTCGGGTCGGGAGCCGGCGCCGCGTCCGCCGCGCCGGGGCCGGCCACGGGGGGGGCCAGGGCCCGCGGGCTCGGGCGCGCGTCGGCCTCCTGCAGCAGGACCTGCGGACCGTGGTCGGTCCGCGGAGCGGGCATCGGCACCAACGTCGGATATGGCTCGGGCCGCCCGATCAACGGGCGCGTGATCGGCGTGCTCACCATCTGCACTTTCGGCTGCGGCCGGGGCATGCGCGACATCCACTGCGGAGCCGGCACCGGCCTGGCCAGCACCCGTTCGGCGGTCTGCTTGTCTCCCATGCGGCGGAGCACGCGGGCCACGAAGCGGCGGGTCTCCGGATACGGCGGGATGCCCTTGTAGCGGAGCACGTTCTGCTCGCCCGCGTTGTAGGCGGCCAGGGCGAGCGGCAGGTCGTTGTTGAAGGTGTCGAGCATCGCGCGCAGATGGCTCGCGCCCGCGTCGATGTTCTCGTCGGGGTCGTGCGGGTCGCGGACTCCGATCATGGCCGAGGTCTGAGGCATCAGCTGCATGAGGCCGCGCGCGCCCTTCTGGGAGACGGCGGCGTGATCGAAGTTCGACTCGACCGCGATGACCGCGGTGATCAGCGCCTCGGAGAGGCGGTAGCGCGTGGCCGCGGCCTTGATGTGATCGGGGATCGCGGCCAGATCGTACTCGGGGGCGGTGGTCTCCTCGACGGAGACCTCGGCGGGCAAGCGGCTCACCGCCGCGCCGCGTACGACGACGTCGGCGGGCGGTGTCCACACCGCGAAGAGCACGGCCAGACCGAGCGCCGCGCCGATGGCCGGCAGCGGCTGCATCCACTGCGCGCGCTCCCACTCGGGAAAGAGCGGCAGCTGGCGGCGATCCGCCTCGACATAGTGATTCCAGACGTTGACCAGTCGGGTGTACATTCGGGCACCTCCGGGTGCCCGGGAGTATGCGAGGCGAGTGCCAAGCGCGACGAGCTACTTGGCCTTTATCGACGGGTAGTTGAGTGACGTCGTGCAGGTGCCGCGGCATCTCCGGCTCGGTGACCGTCACTCAAGTCACCGGACTGACACCGCTCAGCTGCGCGTGATCTGACCGATGCCCGGAAGCCGGCCCAGGAGATTGCCGGTCACGCCGCCGTCGACGATCAGATCGTGGCCGTTGACGTAGCGCGCATCGGGTCCCAGCAGGAACGCGATGACGTCGGCCATGTCCTCCGGGGTGGCCACGCGGCCGATCGGCACGAGGGCATCGCGCGCGGCCGCCACCGACTGATCGGTGTAGACCTTCTCGGTCATGCCGGTGCGCACCATGCCCGGCGAGAGGCTGTTGACGCGAATGCCGTCGCGACCGAATTCTTGCGCGAGCACCGAGACCAGCATGATCACCGCGGCCTTGCTCGGGCCGTAGGGCCCGAGGTTGGCGTGCGCGTTGCTGCCCGACATGGAGCCCACCGCCACGATCGCGCCCTTCGAGGCGGCGAGCGCGTCGTGGGCCGCTCGGGCGAGCAGCCACGTCGCGCGCGTGTTCACCGCGAACATCCGGTCCCAGTCCTCCACCGCGTAGGTGAGCAGCGGCCCCGGCCGGTTGACGCCCGCGTTGCTGACGAGCCCGTCGAGACCACCGAAGCGCGCGATCGCTTCGCCGACCACGCGCCCCGGCGCGTCCACGGTGGCCATGTCCCCGTGGAGCGGCAGCGCGGCCGCGCCCAGGCTGCCCAGCTCGGCCACCAGTGCCTCGAGCGCGGCCGAGGGCCCCCCCGGAGAAGGCCAAAGGTCCACCGCTGCGATCTGCGCCTTGCCGCCCCGGGCCCGCGCGTCGCGCGCCAGGCGCAGGCAGGTCGCCCGACCGATCCCGCTCGCCGCTCCCGTCACCAGCGCGCGCACGACGCTCAGGCTCCCGTGAAGGTCTTGCCTTCGCTGGCCAGGCGGTCCAGCAGCGGGGCCGGCGTCCACTCCTCGCCCTGCGTCTTACGCCACTCGTTCATCCGGTCGCGGATGGTCTTGAGCCCGACCTGATCGGCCCAGAACATCGGGCCGCCGCGGTAGACCGGCCATCCGTAGCCGTAGACCCAGATCACGTCGATGTCGCTGGCGCGGATCGCGATCTTCTCCTCGAGGATCTTCGCGCCTTCGTTGACCATCGGGTAGAGCAGGCGGGCCAGGATCTCGGCCTCGCCGATCTTGCGACGGAGGATGCCTTGCTCGCTCGCGACCTCGACGATGATCTTCTCCACGTCGGGGTCGGGGATCGGGGTGCGATCGCCCTTCTCGTAGCGGAAGTAGCCGGCGCCGGTCTTCTGGCCGAACCGCCCGAGCTCGCAGATGCGGTCGGCCACCGCCGACTTCACGCCCTTGCCCTTGCGGATGCGCCAGCCCACGTCGAGGCCGGCGAGGTCGCCCATCGCGAAGGGGCCCATCGGGAAACCGAAGTCGGTGAGCACTCGGTCCACCTCGTGGGGCAGCGCGCCCTCGAGGATGAGCTTCTCGGCCTCGCGTCCGCGCTGGTGCAGCATGCGGTTGCCCACGAAGCCGTAGCAGACGCCGACCAGCACCGGCACCTTGGCGATCCGACGGCCCACGCCCATGGCGGTGGCGATCACGTCCTTGGCCGACTTCTTCCCGCGTACGACCTCGAGCAGGCGCATGACGTTGGCCGGGCTGAAGAAGTGCATGCCGATGACGTCTTCGGGTCGCTTGGTCGCCGAGGCGATCTCGTCCACGTCGAGCGTGGAGGTGTTGGTGGCCAGCACCGCGCCCGGCTTGCAGATGCCGTCGATCTTGGCGAAGACCTCCTTCTTGATCGGCATCTCCTCGAACACCGCTTCCACCACGATGTCGGCGTCGGCGATCTTCGACCAGTCGGTGGTGCCGGAGATGAGCCCCATGCGCTTCTCGACGTCCGGCATGGTGAGGCGCCCGCGGGAGGCGGTGGCCTCGTAGTTCTTGCGCACGACCCCGAGGCCGCGATCGAGCGCCTCCTGGGCGACCTCGACCACCGTGACCGGGATCCCCGCGTTGGCGAAGTTCATCGCGATGCCGCCGCCCATGGTGCCGGCCCCGAGCACCGCCGCCTTCCGGATGTCGCGGCTCTTCGTGTCGGCCGGCACGTCGGGAATCTTGGCGGCCTCGCGCTCCGCGAAGAAGAAGTAGCGCTGGGCCTTCGACTCGGGCGAGGTGATCAGCTCCTGGAACAGCTCGCGCTCGCGCTTCAGGCCCTGGTCGAACGGCAGATTCACCGCGGCCTCGACCGCCTTGATGCAGTTCTCGGGGGCGCGGAAGCCGCGCGTCTGCCGCGCGACCGACTTGCGGAACTCGGCGAAGATCTCGGGCTTGCCACGCACCGCCGCCACCTTCTCGTCGAGATCGCGGATCTTCTTGAGCGGCCGCTTCTCCGAGACCACCTTCTCGGCGAAGGTCACCGCCGCCGCGGTGAGGTCGCCCTCGACGATCTCGTCGATGAGGCCCGCCTTCAGCGCCTCGTCCGCGCCGATCGGGTCGCCGCTCACGATCATGGACAGGGCCTTGGGCACGCCGACCACGCGCGGGAGCCGCTGGGTGCCGCCCGCGCCGGGCAGGATCCCGAGCTTGACCTCGGGCAGGCCGAAGCGCGCCGTCTTCGCCCCGACGCGGTAGTGACAGGCCAGCGTGACCTCGAGCCCGCCGCCCAGCGCGGTGCCGTGGATCGCGGCCACCACCGGCTTGGGCGAGCTCTCGATCAGATCCAGCACCTCGTGGAGGCTCGGCTCCTTCGGCGGCTTGCCGAACTCGGTGATGTCGGCGCCCGCGATAAACGTGCGCCCCGCGCACGTGATCACGATCGCCGCGACGCCGCCGTCGGCGGCGGCCTGCTTGAGGCCATCACGCAGGCCCTGGCGTACGTGCTGGCTCAGCGCATTCACCGGCGGGTTGTTCACGGTCAGCACGGCCACGCGGCCGCGGCGGTCGAGATCGACGGACTGGGTGATGGCGGTCATGGCCTTCTCCTTCGCGGGAGTGAGCGGTGAAGTGCCGTCATGATAAGCGTCTTGCCGGGCCCCGGGAAGGGGCAGAATTACCTGGGCAATCCTTCCCGTTCCGGACGGATCCGCCGGGCTGGTCGTGGATAACTATCTGTGCAGGCAGCAGTTTTCAGGATCCGCGAGCCGGCATCTCCCATGCGTGCGTTCCAGGGTCAGGAGGACGACCCCATGCGTGCCCGTTCGCGATTGGCCGCAACGATCCTCGGCGGTTGTGTCCTCGCCGCCACGGTGCCTTCTCTCGCCCGCGCGCAGTCGATGGAGTTGAAGTCGACACCGCCCGCGCGCGAACGCGTGGCGCCGGCCGTGCCGGAGCGCGGTCTCTACCCGCAGCGTCCGTCGCTGCCGGATCGTCCGAATTTCTTCGGCCCGCTCTCGCGCGACACCGGCACCGGCCGCGCCGGCATCGCCGGATTCAGCGTGCCGAATGCCCCGGTGGGCTCCCGCCTGGCGGCCCAGCCCGACAATCCCGGCTGGGCCGGTGTCGGTTTTGCGATCGAGTGGGGCCGCTCGGAGCGCGCGGACTAGCCCGCCGATGAGAGCAGCCCGCGCAGCTCGCGCGCGGCCTTCTCCACGAAGCGCTCGAGGCCCGAGGCGTCGAGGGCGCGGGGTGGTATCAGGATGAGGCGGTGCACCCCCAGCGCGGCGAACCGGTCCGCGCTCGCGCGATCCATCGCCTCGCCGCAGCGCGTGGGACGCGGCGTGACGCTGATCTGGAGCGGCCCGAGCTCGCTCGGGCGCTCGTAGCGCGCGGCGGCCGCCTTCAGGCCGTCGAGACAGCGGCGCGTCCCCTCCTCATCCAGCGCGAATCCGTACCAGCCGTGTCCCTGCTCCACCGCGCGTCGAAAGGCCGCGTCGGTGTGCCCGCCGATCACGATGGGCGGCAGCGGCTTCTGGACCGGCTGCGGATGAGCCTGCACGCCCGAGAACGTGACGAATCGGCCGTGATGCCCGGGCCGTGCCTGGGTCCAGATCGCGCGGATCGCGGCCAGGTACTCGTCGGTGGCCGCGCCGCGCGTTCCGAACGGGATGCCGAGGGCGCGGAACTCCGGCTCGAGATAGCCGACCCCCACGCCGAAGATGAGCCGGCCGCCCGAGAGCACGTCGAGGGTGGCGAGCTGCTTGGCCAGCACCAGCGGATTGCGCTGCGGCAGGATGATGATGCCGGTGCCGAGCCGGATGCGGGTGGTGTGGGCGGCGAGGAAGGCGAGCGCCACGATCGGATCCGTGATGCGATCCTCGGGCTCGAGCGGCGACGGCGGCACCCGCGGGTCCGGCAGGACGACGTGCTCGCCGCCCCACAGCGAATCGAAGCCGTTCGCCTCGGCCGCGCGGGCCACCCGGGCGGCGCCGTCGGGATGGCTGCACGGTCCCGAGGTCATCGAGAAGAGGCCCAGTGCCAGCGACATCAGCCCTCCGTGATGAGCAAAGCCCGCGCGCGCTGCCGCATGGCGTCGGGCAGCGGGGCCGGGCGGCGCGCCTCCTGGTCGAAGTGCACGCCGGATTGCTCGAGCGTCGCCGCCATCTCGCCGCTCGGCTCCCGCGTCATGACGTGGAGCAGGCGCAGCGAGGAATTGCCCACGTGCAGCACGCCCGAGCGGACCCGCACCGAGTCCCCGGCCCGCAGGGGCGCACCCAGCTCGAGCTGGAACTCGAAGGTGGAGAAGCCGCGCTGCTCGGCGCGCATGTAGTGCGGCGTCATGCCGAAGCCCGCGATGGCGTGACCATTGGCGGCCGAGAAGCGATGGATGTAGTGCGAGAGCGCGGCCCCGCCGGTCACGTCGATCTCGACCGGCCTGACCGTGTCGTGCGCGCTGTCGCGAAGGCCCCGCGGATCCGCCGGCCGCGGCCGGCGCTCGCGGACCGGTCCGTCCCAGGCCACCCGCCGCTCGTCGATTCGCCGCTGGCGCGCCGGATCGAGCGGCGCGGCCAGGCGGACCCGCTGCTCCACCGTGGTGCAGAGCACGGCCTCGCCGGTATCGAAGAGCTTGTGGCCCAGCACGAGGCCGTCGGGCTCGGCGCCGATCACGCCGCTCTCCACGTGCATGATGTCGCCCACGCGGAGCTCGCGCTGGTAGCGGACGAAGCAGTCCACGGTGCGCGCCTCGGCGGGCGCAAGACCGAGGGCCCCCAGCAGGTTGTGGCCCGCATCGGCGATGCGGGCGAAGTAGTACGCCACCGTGAAGTGGTCGTTGTGATCCACTTCCCAGCGGAAGACCGTCCCGCGATAGGTCTCGAGCCAGTCGCCCACGGCGCGGCCGGCTAGATGTAGACCGCTTTCATCATGCCCGCCGGATAGCGGAGGCCGGCGGCGGCGCCCGCGGGCACCGCGTCTTGCAGCGCGGCGACCTCGGCGGGGGTGAGCGACACGTCGGCGGCCGCCGCGTTTTCCTCGAGGCGCGCCGTCCGCTTCGTGCCCGGGATCGGCACGATGTCGCGCCCACGCGCGAGCAGCCAGGCCAGCGCGAGCTGACCCGGGGTGCAGCCCTTCTGCTGCGCCATGTCGAGCAGCGGCTTCACGAGGTCGAGGTTCTTCTGGAGGTTTTCCCCGTGGAAGCGCGGGTGATCGCGGCGCCGGTCGTCGGCCGGGATGTCCGCCGCGGTCTTGGTGGACGCGGTGAGCAGGCTGCGGCCGAGCGGCGAATAGGCCACGAATCCGATGCCGAGCTCTCGGAGGGTCGGCAGCGTCTCCTCCGCCTCGACCCGGTAGAGCAGCGAGAACTCGGACTGCAGCGCGGCGATCGGATGCACCGCGTGGGCGCGCCGGACGGTGGCGGGGGCGGCCTCGGAGAGCCCGAGGAAGCGCACCTTGCCGCTCTCGACCAGCCGGCCCATCGCCCCGACCGTGTCCTCGATGGGCACGCTCGGATCCACCCGGTGCTGGTAGTAGAGGTCGATCGTCTCGACCCCCAGGCGCTTCAGGCTTGCGTCGCACGCCTGCGCGACGTACTCGGGGCGGCCGTTGACGCCGGGCGTGCCGTCCGGATTGCGCAGGTTGCCGAACTTGGTGGCGAGGACGGCGCGCTCCCGCCGGCCGCGCAGGGCCTTGGCGAGCAGCTCCTCGTTCTGCCCGAAGCCGTAGGCGTCGGAGGAGTCGAGGAAGTTGACCCCGAGATCCAGGGCGCGTTGGACGACCGCGATGGACTCCGCCTCGTCGCCCTTGCCGTAGACGTTGGACATGGACATGCAGCCGAGGCCGATGGCCGAGACGGACAGCGAGCTCTTGCCGAGGGTGCGCTGCTGCACGAGATCCTCCTCCGGATCGGAAAGTTGGTTAGGATACGGCGACCGATTCTATCCCAAGACGGAGGCCCCCGCGACCGGTGGTCCACGACGTCGGCCTGCTGCGTGACATCGCCCTCGGCATCGTCTTCGCCGCGATCCTGGGCCACGTGGCCCGGGTGATCCGGCAGCCGCTGCTCCTCGGCTACATCGCGGGCGGGGTCGCGCTCAGCCCCCAGATGGGCCTCGGGCTCGTCACCAGCGCGGAGAACATCGAGCTGATCGCGGAGATCGGCTTGATCTTCCTCCTGTTCATCATCGGCCTCGAGATCGACGTCCGGGAGCTGCGGCGGCTGGGCGGCTCGATGCTGAGCCTGGGCGTCGGGCAGTTCGTGATCAACTCGCTGCTGGGCCTGGCCTTCTTCGGGTGGCTCGGCTACCGGGTCGGGGGCGGCCACTTCGATCTGGTCTATCTCGCCATCGTCATCTCGCTCAGCTCGACCCTGATCGTGGTGAAGCTCCTGCGCGAGAAGTTCGAGCTCAAGATCCTCTCCGGCCGGCTCACGCTGGGCGTGCTGGTGGTGCAGGACATCTGGGCCATCGTGTTCATGGCCGTCCAGCCGAGCCTCCACGACCCGGGGGTGCTGCGCATCGCCGGCTCCATCGTGGGCGGCGCGGTGCTGGTCGCGGTGGCCTTCCTGGCCAGCCGCTTCGTGCTCGCCCCGCTGCTGGAGGTCTCGGCGAGCCGGCCAGAGCTGGTGCTGATCTCGTCGGTGGCGTGGTGCTTCGGCATCAGCTCGGTCGCCCACCAGCTTGGCCTGTCGCGAGAGATGGGCGCCCTGATCGCGGGGGTGAGCATCTCGGCGTTTCCCTACGGCTCCGACGTCATCTCCAAGGTGACCGGCGTGCGCGACTTCTTCGTCACGCTGTTCTTCGTCGCCCTCGGCATGAAGGTGCCGGTCCCGACCGGCGACGTGCTCGGGCAGGCGCTGCTGATCGTGGCCTTCGTCTTCGTGAGCCGGTTCATCGCGGTGATGCCGACGGTGGTCCTGCTGGGCGACGGGCTCTACGCGGGCGCGGTCACCTCGCTGAACCTGGCCCAGATCAGCGAGTTCTCGCTGGTCATCCTGACCCTGGGCGCGGGCTACGGCCACGTCTCCGAGCGCACGGGGGCGGTGGTGCTCACCGCGATGATTCTCACGTCGCTCATCTCGCCCTACGTCATCACCTGGAACGACCGGATCGCGCGGGTGCTCCTGCGCCCGTTCGAGCGCGGCCGGGCGGTTCCGGTCACCGGCGGGCCCGGGGCCCGCGCCCACGCTCCGCTGGAGATCGTGTTGCTGGGCCACTTCCGCATCGCCCAGGCCGTGCTCGACCTGGTGGAGGACAAGGCCCCCGATCTGAAGAAGCGCATCACGCTGGTGGACTACGACGCCCACCGCGCGCACGCGGTGGTGGCGCGCGGCTTCCGGTGGGAGTACGCCGATCTCGCGAACCCGGACGCGCTGGAGCACCTGGGAATCGAGGACGCGCGCCTGGTGGTCACCACGATCTCCGACACGTTCCTGCGGGGAATCAGCACGCGGCGTCTCGTGGCCAACCTGCGCCGGATGTCCCCGCACGCGGTGATCGTGATGACCGGCGAGGAGAAGACCGACGCGCACGACCTGCTGCAGGCCGGGGCCGACCACGTGCTGATCCCGGGCGAGATCACCGGCGAGCGCATCCTGGAGTTCCTGACCGACGGCGGTGCGTTGAGGGGACGCTAGGTCAGGCGCCGGCACCCCGAGCTGGCTAGGTGCGGGATCGCAGCGGCGTCCCGCCCCACCGCTCGAGCATCGCGAACTCCTCCACCGGCTTGCGCTTGAGCCGGGTGAGCGCCTTCGCGGGACGGCCGAGCGGTATCACCGCGGCCAGCGCGACGTGCGAGGGCAGGCCGAGCAGCGCCTGCACCGCCGGCTCCTGCGCGGCGGCGAGCGTGGTGATGGTGCCCGCGAAGCCTTCCTGGCGGGCCGCGAGCAGGATGTTCCAGGCGAACGGATAGATCGAGGCGCCGCTGATCACGCCCACCCGATCGAGATCGGCGTCCATCGAGGCGACCAGCCGCAGGTCCACCCCCACCACCAGCACCACCGGGGCCTTGAGCACC
Source organism: Candidatus Methylomirabilota bacterium (assembly GCA_035315345.1). NCBI lineage: Bacteria > Methylomirabilota (SeqCode) > Candidatus Methylomirabilota bacterium. Next base: position 4,002 of record DATFYA010000009.1, on the reverse strand, counting down.
GGCTCGGTCAGGCGCGCGGGGGCCGGGGTCCGCTCGATGATGGCCGCGTCGACCTTCGTCCGCTCGATGGTGTTCCAGGGGCTCTCGCCCACCGCCACCTGAGCGGCGTAGCGCTTGGCCGCGGGCGCGGCGGCCCGCGAGAGGCCCTCACGGCTCTGACGGTCGCGCACCACGATCACCTTCCACCCCTGACGGTTGCCGCCGCTCGGCGCGAAGCGCGCACGGTCGAGAATCCGGAACAGCGTCTCGTCGGAAAGCGGCTCGTCGGTGAAATCGCGGCACGAGAACGTGGTCGTCATCACGTCGTAGAGCTCCATGGCGTCGCCTCCGGGGGATGAATATACACCGCCAACGGCGGTATAGTACGCGCCATGACGACCACCTCCGAGCCCGCGCTCTCGCTGCACGGCATCCGCGTCATCGACCTCTCCCGCGTCATCGCCGGACCGTGGTGCGGCGCGCTGCTCGCCGATCTGGGCGCGGACGTGATCAAGGTGGAGGACACCGGGCCGGGCGACGAGTCGCGCACCTGGCCACCCCACAAGGACGGCGAGGCCGCCGCATATCTGCTCTTCAACCGCAACAAGCGCGGCATCGCGCTGGACCTCAAGACGCCGGAGGCGGTGGAGGTGGTCAAGCGCCTGGTGCAGACCGCGGACGTGGTCATCGAGAACTTCCGGACCGGGACCATGGAGTCGTTCGGCCTCGGCTACGACGTGCTGTCCGCGATCAACCCGCGGCTCATCTACTGCTCGGTCTCCGCCTTCGGCCGCACCGGGCCGCGCAAGGACAGCCCGGGCTACGAGGCGTTGATGCAAGCCTTCAGCGGCATCATGTCCATCACCGGCGAGCCGGGGGGCCAGCCGGTCCGGGCGGGCGTCTCGTTCCTCGACCTCACCACCGGCATCCTGTGCGCGTTCGGCGTCTCCAACGCGATCATCCAGCGGCAGCGCACCGGCCTCGGCCAGCGCGTCGACGGCTCGCTGCTGGAGACTGCGGTGAGCCTGCTCGCCTTCCACGCCGAGGGCTATCTGCTGACCGGCGCCCTGCCGCGCGCGCTCGGCTCGGGGCACCCGTCGCTCTCGCCCTATCGCAACTTCAAGTGCCGCGATGGGCAGTGGATCTTCATCGCGGCAGCCAACGACCGCTTCTGGCAGAAGCTGGCCAGGGCGCTGGATCGGGGAGACCTGGCCGGCGATCCGCGCTTCGAGAAGAACCAGGGACGTGTGGCCCACCGCGCCGAGCTGGAGAGCCTGCTCGAGCAAACGATCGGCGCGCTCGATCGCGAGTCGCTGCTCAAGCGCCTGGAGGAGGCCGACGTGCCGGCCACGCCGGTGAACACGGTGGACCAGGTGATGAACGATCCGCAGACCGCGGAGCGCGGCATCGTGCAGCGCGCGATGCACCCGACGCTCGGCGAGATCCCGGTGGTCGGCACCCCGCTCCACTTCTCCCGCATGTCGCCCGGCGTCCGCCGCGCCGCGCCGCTGCGCGGCGAGCACACCGACATCGTCCTCACCGACCTCGGCTATACCCCCGCCGAGATCCGAACCCTCCGCGACAAGAAGGTCACGATCTAGCTGGGGTCAAGCTGGGGTCAGGTCTTGCATTACGACATTTTCGCCACGCGCGGCGGACGCCTCGCGCAAGAAAATGTCGTAATGCAAGACCTGACCCCAGCCTAGCCGAACTTGCGGGATTCTTCGCGGCGGTAGGCGCGCAGGGCGATGGCGAGGAAGAGCACGGTGTAGCCGGCGAGCCACGCGAAGGCCGTCGACATGGGCTCGGAGGCGGCGCCGACCGCGCTCCAGGCGAGCTGGCCGTAGTGATAGGCGGGCAGGTAGGGCGCCACGCGCTGCACGAAGCCGGGTAGCTGGGAGAGCGGCAGGAAGAGGCCCGAGGCGAAGGCCAGCGGCAGGTACACGAGGTTGGCGGCGGCGGGCGCCACGTTCGGTCCGGACAGGTAGCCGATCGCGAAGCCCAGCGCGATGAACGGCACCGAGCCGACCAGGAGCCGCGCGATCATGTCGAGCCATACCAGCGGATCCTGGCGGATGCCGCCCACCACCGTGCCGTAGGCGATGAGGACCACGAGCGACAGCAGCGCGTAGACCTGCGCGTTCAGCACCTTGGCCAGGATCGCGATGATGGGTGGCAGCGGCGTCGCCCGCATCAGCACGTCGACCTTCAGCGCCCGCTCGGTGGCCACCCCGATGCCGAAGCCGAAGACCATCACGCTGCCCACGCTGTAGGCCGCGAACGAGCCGAGCAGGTACGCGCCCAGGCTGGTGCCGCCGGCCATGGTCTGCTTGACGTAGGGCAGGCCGAAGAAGGTGAAGAACAGGACGGGGAGCGCGACGATGGTGACGCTGAAGGCGGGGATGCGCCAGCGAATGCGCATCTCGCTCCACGTCTGGCGCACCAGCATGCGGCCGAGCGGCGCCACGCCCGGCGCCCCGGCCGCGCCGCGGGTGACGGCGCCTCCGCTCATCCCGCGACCTCCGGGCGCCTGGTCAGGGCGAGAAAGGCCTCCTCCAGGTCCGCGCCGCTGACCTCCAGATCCACCACGTCCACTCCGCGACGGAACAACTCGCGCAGCACCGCGGCCGGCTCGTTGCTCAGCAGGCTCGCGCGGTCGCCGTCGAGGCTCATCACGCTGGCAGGCAGGCCGTCGAGGTCGGCGCGGGCGAGCGGACGGCCCGCGACCACCGTGATCTTCTTGCCGGGCACGCGCGCCTTCAGCTCCCGCGGGCTCGCGTCGGCGATGACGGTGCCCCGGTCGATCACCACGATGCGCCCGGCCAGCTCCTCGGCCTCGCGCAGGTAGTGGCTGGTGAACACGATGGTCTTGCCGGCGGCGGCCAGGGTCTGGATGCTCGCCACGAACGCGCGGCGGGCCTCCACGTCCATGCCCACGGTGGGCTCGTCGAGGAAGAGGATCTCGGGGTCGCCGCAGATCGCGAGCGCGAAGTAGAGCCGCTGGCGCTGCCCGCCCGACAGCGTGCCCACCCGCGCGCCCGCCTGCTCGGTGAGCCCGGCCATCGCGATGGCCCGCTCGACGGGCAGCGGCGCCGGATAGTAGGCGCGGAAGAGATCGACGATCTCGGCCACGGTCAGCACCGCGGTGGTGCCCGACTCCTGCAGCATCACCCCGCAGCGGCTCCGCGCGCGCCGGTCGGTGGGCGGCAGCCCGAACAGCCGCGCCTCCCCCGCGGTGGGCTGCCGCAGTCCGAGCATCAGGCTGATCGACGTGGTCTTGCCCGCCCCGTTGGGCCCCAGCATCGCCACCACCTCGCCGGGGCGAATGGCGAGGTCGACGCCGCGCAGCGCCTCCACCTGGCCGTAGCGCTTGCGCGCGCCGATGAGCGCGACGGCCGGCGGAGCGTCCGATTCACCCCTTGAGCCCGTAGAGCCTCCGGGCGTTGTCGGCGAACAGCTTGCGCTTCTGCCCGTCGCTGATGTCGCCGCGCTCGCGGATCTCGTCGAGCGACGCGGGATAGCTGTGATCCCAGTGCGGGAAGTCGGAGGCGTAGACGACCTGGTTCTCCCCGACCAGCTTCAGGGCCTGGGGCAGCAGCCACTCGTCGGCCTCGCAGGAGAAGAAGATGCTGCCGCCCCGCACGTAGTCGCTCGGCTTGCGCTTGAGCGCGGGCGCCTCGGCCGCGCGCTTGGCGTACTCGTCGTCCATCCGCTCCATCCAGTAGGGCGCCCAGCCGCAGCCCGCCTCCAGGAACGCGAGGCGCAGCCGCGGGAAGCGCTCGGGAATGCCCTCGAAGATCACCGAGGTGAGCTGGCGCATCTGCCCGAAGGCGTGCGAGCAGGTGTGGGCCTGGATGAAGGCCGGGAACAGGTCGACCCCGGCGCCGCCCAGGTGCGAGCCGGAGGCGTGGATGCCGAGCATCACGTCCAGCCGCTGGGCCTCCTCGTACACGTCGGCGTAGCGGCTGTCGCCGAGCAGGTGGCCGCCGTCGGCCGACAGCATGGCCCCGCATAGCCCCAGCT
>DATFYA010000008.1 GCA_035315345.1 Candidatus Methylomirabilota bacterium | reverse complement strand
GCCCCCGAGCGCCGGACGATCACCTGCGTAGAGTGCAGGCAGTATGTGAAACCGGCGAAACCGTGTCAATGCCGTTCGACTCGAGCTTGACCGTCCCGGGCCACGGGTCTACCGTCTAGCAGGATGCGGAAAAATCGGGTGAAAGAGACATATTCGTTGGGCTCAAGGTGTTGCCGAGGAGGTCCCCCGGCGGCGTTTGCGGCGGCATCGAGCCGTGTGGACCCCGCGGGGCCGCGCCGGCACTCATCCGGTGGCCTCGGCCAGGTTGCGGATCCGTACCAGGTTATAGACGGCCAGCCCGAAGACGAACATCCAGTTCACGCGGCGTCGGCCGCGATGGCGCGTCTTGCGCAGCAGCCCGACCGTCTTGAGCCACCCGAAGATCTCCTCCACGCGCTTGCGTTTCCATTGGCTCAGCTCGTAGCCGGCGTGGCGCGTGGTGCGCTGATCGATCGCACTCGACCGCGTCGACGTGTTCTGGGCAACGTGCGGCGTCACCGCGAGCAGCCGGAGGGCCTCGACGAAGTCCCGCGTGTCATAGCCTTTGTCGGCGCCGACCGTCACCCGGTGGGTGGTCGCCACGTGGCCGAGCATCTCCAAGGCCGCGGCGCGCTCACTGTAGCCACTCGCCCGGGTCACGCAGCCGTCGACCGCCAAGCCGTGCCGATTTTCCATCAGGACGTGCCCCTGGTAGGCGAGCTTGGCCTCGTGGCCCCGCGCCTTCTTGGTCAGCCGGGCGTCCGGATCCGTCGTCGAGACGTGGGTGACGTTGCTGCGCCGCTCGCCGTGGAAGTCCACCGTCGGATTGCCGGGGTCGTCGGGCGGCGGCCCGCCCGCCGCGTCCTTCCGCTTGAAGCTCTTGAGACTCGCCCAGGCCTCGATCAGGGTGCCGTCGACGGTGAAGTGCTCGTCGGACAGCAGCCCGCGCTGCCGGGCCTGCGCCAGGACGCGCGCAAAGAAGGCCTGGGCGATGTCCCCGGCCAAGAGGCGCTCCCGATTCTTCGTGAACACCGTGGCGTCCCAGATGGGATCATCCAGGTTCAGCCCGACGAACCAGCGGAAGAGCAGGTTGTAGTCCAGCTGCTCCATCAGCAGCCGCTCGCTGCGCGTGCTGTAGAGCACCTGCAGCAGCAGGGCCCGCAACAGTTTCTCGGGCGGGATCGACGGCCGGCCCACCGGGGCGTAGAGCGTGGCGAATTCCGGGGACAAGTCGGCCAAGATCGCATCCACCATCCTTCGAATCGGGCGCAGTGGATGGTCGGCCGGCACTCGCTGCTCTGGCGAAATGTAGCTCCACATCGCGGCCTGTTGGTGATCGTCGCCCCGCATGCGCGCCTCCTCGACGTGAGTTACGCGCATCGTAGCCGACTCCTCAATCGACTCGACCATCAAAAGTCGAGTTTTTCCGCATCCTGCTAGGCATCCTTCACGGTGTTCTCGAGCACGCCCAGCCCCGTGATCTCCAGCTTGACCGTGTCGCCCGGCTGCAGCGTGATCTGCGGCTTGCGCGAGAATCCCACGCCGGCGGGGGTCCCGGTGGCGATGAGGTCACCCGGCGACAGCGTCATGAAGTTGGTCAGGTACTGGATGATGTAGCCCACGTCGAAGATGAAGTTCCGGGTGGAGCCGTTCTGCATCAACGTGCCGTTGACCCAGGTCTTCAGGTCGAGCACGTGCGGATCCGGAATCTCGGCCCGGTCCGCGATGTAGGGACCGACCGGGGCGAGCGTATCCCCCGCCTTGCCCGCGCCCCACTGGCTCGTGTGGAACTGGAAGTCACGCGCGCTCGCGTCGTTGATGATCGTGTAGCCGTACACGTAGTCGAGCGCCTGCTCGCGCTTGACGAAGCGTGCGGTCCGGCCGATCACCACCCCGAGCTCCACCTCCCAGTCGAGGGTCTTCTCGCCCCGGGGGCGCAGGATGGGCTCGCCCGGGTCCTGGATCGCGTTCGCCCACTTGGGGAAGACCGGCGGCTCCTTGGGCGCGGGATTGTTGGTCTCGGCCGCGTGGTCCTTGTAGTTCAGCCCGATGCAGATGAACTTGCCGGGATCCGCGATGGGCGCGTGCAGCCGAACCGACGCGGCGGGGAAGGCCACGGGCTGGAACTTGCCGCCGCGGGCCGTGTCCATCATCGAGGACAGCATGTCCTGACTCGCGCTGCCGCCTTCGAGGAAGCCGCGGGTGCTGTCGGCGGGGAAGAGCGCCGACGCGATGGTGGCCGCCCGCACGACGCCCTTCGAGGCCAGGAACGCAGTGGCGCTCGCCTCGAGATCCGCGATACGGTCCTGTCCGAGGTAGCAGCCGAGGCGGGGGGCATGACCATTCTGAGAGAAGCGGACGATCTTCATGGGCGGTCTCCTTGCACTGAGGGGCGGTCCGAGCTACGCGTCGTTGGCCGGCACGCAGAGAGTCTACGACCGGCGCCACGCGATGTCGAGGGGGCTCAAGCCGTTGATTCCCAAGATAATTCAGTGGTTTTGCCCGCGGGTGCGCTGCGCGAGCCCGAGGAGCCGGGGCGGGCCGGAGCGGTCGCGCGATGTAGGTCCAGATATTCAGTTCGGGTATCTTAGAGGCGTGCATGTTGACGACCGCGTCGTCGTGAACGTCGCCGGGAACACACGCCGGCACAAGAGGAGACACATCATGCGGGTTGCCACGAAGGGGTTGTGCGCGCTGCTCGTCGCGGTGATGGCGCTGACGGGCCCGCTGCTGTCGCGGGTCGCGATGGTGCAGGCCGCCGAGCCCTCGACCGCTCCGGTCGACGCGGACGTCGCCGACTCCGACCGCGTCGGGGCCGGCTTCCTGAACGTCGTGTACGTGCCGGGCAAGGCGATCGTCTGCGGCCTCGGCAGCATCGCGAGCGCCGGCGTCATGCTGCTCACCTTCGGCTCCGGCTATCGCGCCGCGGTCGCCACGTTCAAGGAAGGCTGCGGCGGAACCTGGGTCCTCACTCCGGAGCACGTGGCCGGCAAGGTCCCTCCGGTCGAAGAACTCGAGTAGGTCGCCCGTCCGGCGTCACGCGCGCGAGTCGGAGCGTGGCGCCGATGCGTGAGATCCAGCGATAACGCTCCGGCGGGCAGCCGTCCCCGCTCTCTTCCTCCTGCTGCTCGCCGGCTTCGCCGCCGGCATCTGGGGGAGCTACCGGGCCGCATTTCCGGGCCGCGGGCTCTACCGGGTGACCGGGGTCTTCGAGGCGCGGGGGCCCGATGCACTCATGCTGGTGAAGCACGATGCGGTGCCCGGCTTCATGGACGAGATGCAGTCGATGGCTCTGTACGCGGAGACGCCCGGGCTCCTCGACGCCGCCGACCTGCGGCGCGGCGACCGGGTGCGGATCACCGTGCGGCAGGAGCGTGATCGGCTGGTGGCCGTCGAGATCCAGAAAATAAGGTAGAGAGACATGAAGCAGGGTCAGCGTCGTCCGCGCAGCATGAGCCTCCGCGAGGCGGCCTCGGTGGTCTTCGCGCTGTCGGCGCTCTTGCCGATCCTCCTCTTCGTCTACCTCTTCTCGCGGCACGACCTCCTCCGCAACACCGAGGCCCAGGTCGGTCTCCTCGCCGCGGTCGCGATGTCCATCCTCGGCTTCGTCGTCTTCCGCCGGATGATGGCCCAGATCTCGCTGCTCGCTCAGGGCTTCATGGCTCCCGCCGAGGCCAAGGCGGAGACGCTCCGCCAGGTCGAGCGGACCGGCGCGGTGCCGGGGCTCGGCGAGGTCACCGAGATCGGGCAGGTGCGCGACGCGTTCTACCACATGCTGGAAGATCTGAAGACCTCCACCCAGCGCCTCGAGGACCTGGTCTTCAAGCTCGGCACGCTCAACGAGATGGTGGAGCTGGCCGCCCGCATCCCGCGCATCCAGGACCTGCTGGGGCTGGTACTGCAGTCGACGATGCGCGCGGTGCGCGCCACCGTGGGCTCGATCATGATCCTCGATCGCGACCGGACCGTGCTGAAGCTGGCCGCCTCCCGCGGAATTCCCGACGACGTGGTCCCGGCGGTGGAGGTCAAGGTCGGCGAGGGCATCGCGGGCAAGGTGGTGGAGATGGGCGAGCCGGTGCTGGTGGACGACATCGCCACCGATCCCCGCTTCAACAAGGCCAACGATCCGCAGTACGGCAACGGCTCGTTCATCTGCATGCCGATCCGGGTCGGCGACCGCGTGCTCGGGGTGATCAACATGGCCAAGAAGCGCGAGCACGCGATGTCGGACGCGCTGCGGCCGCCCCCGTTCAGCTCCACCGACCTGCACTTCCTGAACGCGCTGATGACCTACATCGGCTACGCGGTCGACAACTCGCGCCTGCTCGAGGAGGCGCAGACGTCGGCCCAGCGGCTGCAGACCGTGGTGGACGACCTCAAGTCCACCCAGACCCAGCTGGTGCGCGGCGAGACGTTGCGCGCGATGGGCCAGCTCTCCTCCGGGATGGCGCACCATCTCAACAACCTGTTCGCGGTGATCCTCGGGCGGGTCGAGCTGCTGCTGGGCAAGGTCGAGGAGGCGAGCGTGCGGCGCTCGCTCGAGATCATCCAGCGCACCGCCCAGGACGGCGCCGAGGTGGTGCGCCGGGTGCAGCGGTTCAGCCGGGTGCAGCCGGTGTCCGACGCGGTCGCGATCGACCTCAACCAGCTGGTGCAGGAGGTGGTGGAGCTCACCCGCCCGCGCTGGCAGGACGAGGCGCAGCTGCGCGGCAGCCGGATCGAGGTGGTGGTGGATCCGGGCGTCATCGGCGCCGCGGTGGGCGAGCCCGCTCCGCTGCGCGAGGTCCTGATGAACCTGTTGCTGAACGCGGCCGATTCGATCAGCCAGACCGGGCGCATCACCCTCAAGACCTGGACCCACGACGAGCGCGTGTACTGCTCGGTTTCCGATACCGGGGCGGGCATGCCCGAGGAGATCCGGCGCCGCGCGCTGGAGCCGTTCTTCACCACCAAGGGGCCGAAGGCCACCGGCCTCGGGCTCAGCGTGGCCTACGGCACCGTGCAGCGCTACGGCGGCACGCTGACCGTGGAGAGCGCGGAGGGCCAGGGCACTACGGTCGAGGTCAGCCTGCCCAGCGCGTCCGCGGCGGCTCAGGTGGCCAGAAAGTCGGCGGCGCCCGCCGTGAAGGCGGCGGTGCCGCTGCGCATCCTGGTCATCGACGACGAGCTGCAGGTGCGCAGCACGCTCGCCGAGATGCTGGAGGAGCAGGGGCACTCGGTGACCCAGGCGCCCGGCGGCCGCGAGGGCCTGTCCTACCTCGAGTCGAACCCCGAGCTGGTAGACGTGGTGATCAGCGATCTCGGGATGCCCGAGATGACTGGTTGGGACGTCGCGCGCAGCATCCAGTCGCGCTGGCCGCGGCTGCCGGTGGGGCTCATCACCGGGTGGGGCGAGACCGACGTCACCCGCGAGGAGCGCGGCCGGGTGAACTTCGTGATCACCAAGCCCTTCGACAAGGCGGTGCTGAGCCAGACGATGGCGGACATCCGTCCGCGCGCCTGAGCTCGGGCCCGCCTCCTACCCCTTCCCCGCCTTCTCCGGCCGAGGCAGCGTGCGCAGGTAGCGCACCGTCTCGCGGACCTGCTCATCCGTGAGGTGATAGCCGAAGGCGGGCATCCCCGGCTTGCCGAGGGTGGCGCCGCCGTTCTTGATCAGCATGATCACGTAGTCGTCGGAGAGGGAGTCCACCAGACGCGGGTCGGCGAGATCGCCGGGCCGCATCAAGAAGAGCCACGCCCGCCACGACCCGTGGCCGTTGGCGCCGTGGCACGTCGCGCAGTAGGTCAGGTAGAGGCGCTGACCGCCGGTGGCGGTCTTGGGCACCGGGTGCGGGACGAAGAGCATCACGAGGATGCTGCCGACCAGCATGAGGAGCGCCGGCCCGAACACGACGAGCATCCACTTCGCTCTCATCGAGCCATCAGAGTAGGCCGAAGGTCCCGACGAGGCAAGGAAATGGGCGGCGCGACCGTGCGATAGTAGACGGCAGGCGTCTCGTCGTGATGCGCCATGCCGACGCGGGGGACGCGGATCCGCGCTGTTGGCCGGACGACCGCGATCGGCCGCTGACCGACGCGGGCCGGCGTGAGCACGCGCGGGTGGCCGAGGCCCGACCGCATCTTGACCAGCCCGCTCGCGCGCGCTCGCGAGACCGCCGCGATCACCGCCCGCACCTTCGGCGATCGCCCGGCCCCCGAGCCGACGGATCTGCTCGGCGACCGCGCGCATCCGGCGTCGATCCTCGTCGGGCTCTCGCGGGTGACCGCGGACACGCTCCTGTGCGTCGGGCACGAGCCGACGCTGTCCGGGCTGATCGCGGTGCGGACCAGCCGTGACGGCAACGCGCGGGTCGCGATGGCCAAGAGTGGCGTGGCCCTCCGCGAGTGCGCCGATCGCGCCGGCCGCGGGCCAGGGCGTGCTGCGGATGCATCTGCGGCCGGCCGAGATCGTCCGCCTCGTCGACGAGGCGGCGGGCCCGCCCGCCCCGGTCGCGCCGTCGCCGGACGCGTTCATGGGGGCGCTGCACCGCGTATCAGCGCAGCGCCGCGGTCAAGGGCGCGCTCGACCTGGACCTGTTCACCGCCATCGGCCGGAGCGACGAGACGGCGGCGACGCTGGCCACGTGGTATGGCGCCTCGCCGCGGGGCACCCGGATCCTCTGCGACTACCTGACGGTGGCCGGCTTCCTCACCAAGCGCGGCGATCGCTACGCGCTGACCGCCGACTCTGCGCGCTTCCTCGATCGCGGATCGCCGGCGGGCGTGGCGGCCGCCGCGGACTTCGTGCCCGACGAGGGACGCGGGACGCCGCCTCACGCCGCCATGTTCAGCCTGGTGATGCTATGCTCCACGCCGGCCGGGGACGCCTACACCTTCGCCGAGCTGGACGGGATGTTGCCCCGGGCCGGCTTCGGCGGAAGCGAGCTGCGGGTGCCGGGACGGGGCGGCCCCCAGGTCATCATCTCTCAGCGTTGAGGAGGCTCTGGCATGACGCACCGGATCGCGGTCATTCCCGGCGACGGGATCGGCAAGGAAGTGCTTCCGGAAGGCATGCGGGTGCTCGAGGCGGCCGGCCGCCGCTTCGGGGTGGACTTCGTGTGGACGCAGTTCGACTGGAGCTGCGAATCCTACACGCGCACCGGGCGCATGATGCCCGAGGACGGCCTCGCGCAGCTCCGGCCCTTCGACGCCATCTACCTGGGCGCGGTGGGCTTTCCCGGCGTGCCCGACCACGTGTCGCTCTGGGGCCTGCTGATCCCGATCCGGCGCGAGTTCCATCAGTACGTGAACCTGCGCCCGGTGCGGCTCCTGCGCGGGGTGCGCTCGCCGCTCGCCGGGCGGGGCCCGTCCGACATCGACATGATGATCGTGCGCGAGAACAACGAGGGCGAGTACTCGGAGATCGGCGGCCGCCTCTACCGTGACACCCCGCACGAGCTGGCGGTGCAGCAGGCGGTGTTCACGCGCCGAGGCTGCGACCGCGTTCTGCGCTACGCGTTCGAGCTGGCCCGGAAGCGCCCGCGCCGACAGGTCACCTCGGCCACGAAGTCCAACGGCATCATCCACAGCATGCCGTACTGGGACGAGCGCTTCGCGGCCATGGCCCGGAGCTACCCCGACGTGAAGACGAGCCAGTACCACATCGACATCCTGACCGCCCACTTCGTCCAGCACCCGGACTGGTTCGACGTGGTCGTGGCCTCGAACCTCTTCGGCGACATCCTGTCCGACCTGGGGCCGGCCATCGCCGGGTCGATCGGGATCGCCCCGGGCGGCAACATCAATCCCGAGAAGGAATATCCCTCCATGTTCGAGCCGGTGCACGGCTCGGCCCCCGACATCGCCGGCAAGGGCATCGCCAACCCGATCGCCCAGATCTGGACCGGCGCCATGATGCTCGAGCATCTCGGCCATCCCGAGGCGGCCGCCGCGGTGGTGGCCGCGATCGAGCGGCTGGTGGAAGGCGGTAAGGGACTCACCCGGGACCTCGGAGGCACCGCCACCACCGCGGACGTGGGGCGGGCGATCGCCCAGCTGATCTGAAGGATCGTCGGTTCGAGGGGCTCCGAGCAGTCCCTGCTTGACAACCTCCCTGTGAGAGTGGTACCCCCCTCGTAATCCCACGTATGCGGTGGGGACGAGGGGCCCCCCCTGGGCCCCGTCACGATCCGGGCTTCCGTTTCCGATCCTGGGCTGCTGTAGTCGGCGGGCGCACCGCCCGCTTGGAGGTTACTTCCGACAGTACGACGCTACTCACCGTTCCCGACCGTCGGCCTCTCTATCAGGAGGTAGAGCGCATGACTCCATCCGCTCACGATCGTGCTCGATTCTCGGTGACTCGTCGCCAGTTCGTCCGCACCACCGGCCTGGGGTTGGCCGGCGGGTCGCTGGCCACCATGCTGGCTGCCCGGCAGGCTCCGGCCCAGATCAAGGGCAGCAACCTGCGCATCCTCACCTGGAGCCATTTCATCCCCGCCTACGACACCTGGTTCGACAAGTTCGCGGCCGATTGGGGGGAGAAGAACGGGGTGAAGGTGCGCGTCGACCACATCCCCCACCTCGAGATCCCGGCCCGGATGGCCGCGGAGTTCGCCGCGGGGGCGGGCCACGATCTCATCTTCAACGGCGCCACCATTCTCACGCGGATCTACTTCAAGAACCTCGTGGACCTCACCGACATCTACGAACAGCTCGGCAAGAAGCACGGCGGATGGATCCCGGCCGCAAAGTCGCCGATCGAGGTCGAGGGCCGGATCTATGCCATCCCCCTGTACTACATCCTCCTGCCCATGCTGTGGCGGAAGGACCTCTTCGACCAGGCCGGGCTCAAGCCGCCCGACACCTGGGAGGCAGCGCGGGTTGCCGCGCGGACGCTCAAGGCCAAGGGACACCCGACCGGTATCCAGCTCTCCCACTGCAACGACGCCAACCTCAACTGGCGGTCGCTCCTGTTCAGCTTCGGCGGGAGCGAGACCGACGCGTCCGGCGAGAATCCCACCATCGACTCCAAGGAGATGCGCGAGGCCCTGAAGTTCGCCAAGGCCCTCTTCGACGAAGGCATGACCCCGGAGGTGTTCTCCTGGGACGACGCCTCCGACAACCGCTACCTGGCCTCCGGCATCGCGTGCTGGATCCACGACGCGATCTCGGCCTACCGGACCACCGAGAGCACGAACCCTTCCGTGTTCAAGAACGCTTACGTCGGAATGGAGCCGGCCGGCCCGGGAGGCAAGCGGGTGAGCGTGGCCGCCCCGAACGTGTTCATGGCGTGGAAGTTCTCCAAGAACCAGGCCGCGGCCAAGGAGTTCCTTGTCCACCTCATGGACAACGACAAGCAGGGCATGATCGAGAGCACCGGCTACAACATGCCGTTCCTGAACGACACCGCTCAGAAGCCGATGCCGGTGCTCGGCACTGACCCGAAACTGCAAGTGCTCCAGGATTTCCCGAAGATCGTGGCCTTCTTCGGCCATCCCGGCCCGTATACGACCCAGATCCAGGAGGTGGCCAACCTCTATGTGCTTCCGGACATCTTCACGCGGGTGGCCCGGGGCCAGAGCGTCGAGGACACCATCAAGTGGGGCCTGGGCGAGTATCAGCGGATCTTCGCCAAGCACAAGCGCGCATGACACCGAGCGCTCAGGCCGGCGACCCGGGCGCGAAGAGCGCCCGGGTCGCTGTTTCTCTGGAGGCCGTTCCCCGGGCGGGTGGATGGTTCCGGACCCAGAGCGCCCGCCGGCTCGGCTTCGGATATGCCCTGCTCGCCCCGGCCGCCCTGTACGTGTCCCTGCTGGTGGCGGTGCCGTTCCTGTTTTCGCTCTACCTGGCGGTCAGCGACGCGAACGTGGGAGAGCAGGTCGCCGGCTTCGTCGGCCTCGAGAACTTCAAGGCCGCACTGGAGATGGACACGTTCTGGATCGCGCTGCGGAACAGCGTGGTCTTTTTCGTGGTGGCCGCGATTCTCAAGAGCATCCTCGGCACGAGCCTGGCGTTCCTCCTGCTCCAGAACTTCCGCGGCAAGAAGCTCGTCCGCGCGCTCGTGGTGATTCCCTTCACCCTGCCGGTCGCCATCAGCGTGCTCGGCTGGAAGTGGATGTACGACTCCCAGTTCAGCGTGTTCAACTGGGTGCTCAGCCGGGTGGGGCTCATCGGACAATACGGGACCGACGCCTGGCCGGTGTGGCTCGGTGACCCGCGGCTCGCCCTGCTCGCCTGCATCCTCGTGAACGTCTGGCGCACCTTCCCGTTCTCGGCCATCGTCCTGCTCGCTGGGTTCACCTCGGTGCCGAACGAGGTACTGGACGCGGCCAAGGTGGACGGCTGCACGTTCTTCCAGAGTTTCCGCAACGTGGTGGTGCCGATGATCTTTCCCATCCTCATGGTCGGCTTCCTCTTCGACACTGTCTTCACCCTGTCCGACCTCTCGGTCGTCTACATCCTGACCCAGGGTGGCCCGGGCAACGCGACCCAGATCCTGCCCGTGCTCGCCTACCAGGTCGGGATCCAGGCCGGAAACCTCGGACGCGGCGCCGCCGTCGCCCTGTTCCTGGTCCCGCTCCTCGCTCCCGCCATGTTCATCTTTCTGCGGAATCTGAAGCGCCGTGAGTACTAGCATCCTGGCCCGACCCCGGACGGCGCGGCAGAAGGAGTGGCGCCGGCACGTGTTGATCTACCTCGGCGTCATCCCGTTCGTGGTGATCGCGGTGTTTCCCATCTACTGGATGGCCATCACCGCCTTCAAGCAGGACCCGGACCTGTACCGGATGGACAACATCCCGTTCTGGTTCAACCTGGCCCCGACCATGGAGCACTTCAAGACCCTCTTCTACCAGACCAACTACGGGGCCTGGATCATCAACACGATGACGATCTCGGCGTGGGTCGCGGTCATCACGCTGCTGACCGCGGTGCCGGCCGGCTACGCGCTGGCCCGGCTGCGGCTGCCCGGCGCGGAGAATACCGGGATCGGGATCTTCATGAGCTACCTGGTGCCGCCCATCATCCTGTTCATCCCGCTCTCGCGGGTGGTGGCCTCGCTCGGGCTGCAGGACTCGTGGTGGGCACTGGTGGTGGTGTACCCGACCTTCACGATCCCGTTCTGCACCTGGCTCATGATGGGCTTCTTCAAGACGGTCCCGATGGAGATGGAGGAGGCGGCCCGGGTAGACGGCTGCGGCTTCCTGGGCGCCTTCCTGCGGGTCGTTTTGCCGGTGAGCGTGCCGGGCGTGCTCACCGCGGTGATCTTCGCCTTCACGCTATCGATGCAGGACTTCCTCTACGGCCTCGCCTTCGTGGCCCCCGGAGACCAGAAGCCGGTGCCGGTGGGCGTGCCCACGGAATTGATCCGGGGCGACGTGTACTACTGGGGCTCGCTGATGGGGGCCGCCCTGCTGGTCGGGCTGCCGGTGGCGATCCTCTACAACTTCTTCCTGGATCGCTTCATCCAGGGGATCACCGGCGGGGTGGGCAAGTAGGGCGCGGCGGCCGACCGGCCGCCGCGCGCCGAACGATGCGGGTGCGCCCTACTCGGGCTCGGCCTTGCGCACCGGATTGGGCTCGCCGGGGTATCCCAGGTGGAGGATCAGATACTTCACCGGCTTGTCCGTCCGGTTCAGATGGTTGTGCCACCACCCGCCCCGGTCCATGAACGACTGGCCGGCCGCGTGGTACTGCGAGCCCTTGATGCCGACGGGGCCGTCATCGTAGTCCGTGGTGAGGGTGCCCTCGAGCACGTAGACGTAGGTGGGGACGCGGAACTGCTCACGTCCGGTTTGCCCGCCCGGCTCGAGCTCCACGGTGGCACCGGTGACGACCACCGGCACGTTGACGGTGTCCTTGAAGGCGCCCAGCGACGTGACCAGGCTGCTGGCCTTGATGCCCTTCGGAGCCTTGTCGCTCTGGGCCACGGCCGTGTCGGCCCCGAAACCCGCCAGGAGGACGACCAGGGTGAGCAGGACACAGGATCGCGAGATCATCAGTTCACCTCCCGCTGTGGAGGACGTGGACGTTTGATCAGGAAATGCGCTGCAGATTGCCACAACCGCGGCCGCCGTCGACCGACGACCACGACGGGCGGACACTAGCACCCGGCGCGCGGATATGTCAAGGCTGACGTGGCGAGCCGGGCTCGGCGTCGGTGTTGTGGCCGCCCTGTGCGGGCTGCTCGTGTCGTCACTCCCCGCCGAGCCGGCCATCGAGGTCGACCCCGCGTATCGCGCCGAGGTGGTGGTCGCCGGCGTGCCGCGCCCGATCCAGGTCGCCCTCGACGCCTCCGGTCGCCTGGTGATCCTGAGCCACGGCTGGCGAGGTGACGCGGCCGCGGAAATCTACCGGCTCGACCCGGGCGCGCTGCCGCTGGACCTCTCGCGCGCGCCGCGGATGGTGGTGCCCTTCGCGAGCGAGCCGCGACAGGTCGCCTTCGGAAGCCTCGCGGTGGATCCGCGCTCGGGCGACCTCTTCATGGGAGAGGAAAACGGCAATCGCGTCTACCGGCTGAGCCCCCGCGGGCGCCTGAGCCTGTTCGGGATCGGCCTCAACCACCTGCTGGGCGGATCCACGCTCGCGTTCGACCGGGGCGGGCGGCTGGTGGTGCTCGACTACGCGAGCCCCGAGGTGCAGCAGCGCTCCGAGACGCCCCCACCGCCGAGCCTGGACGGTCTCGCCGACGGCGCGTACCACGGGCCGGTGGTGCTGCGCGTCGACCCGCACGAGGAGAGCCCGCTGCCCCGACGCTTCGATTTGATCCCGCCGGTCCTGCCGGGCAGCGCGGGGGCGCCCCGCGGCGCCGAGCCCCTCTACCGCTTCATCTCGGTGGCCGCGATGCCGGCCGGCGACCTCCTGTTCCTCGATTCGGTAGGCCAGCTGCTTCGGCTCACGCCCGACCACACGCTCCGGCTGCTAGCCCGGCTGCCCTCCGGCCACTACCAACGCACGCACATGACGGTGGGACCAGACGGCAGCGTCTTCGTCAGCAGCGGGTTCCACATCCGGCAGGTCTTCCGCGTGTCGCCGGAAGGGGGGGTGAGCGTCGTCGCGCGCCACCTGGGAGACCCGGAGGGCATCGCGGTGAGCGAGGCCGGCGATGTCTTCGTGGCCGAGAACGCGCTCCACCGCGTCATCCGCATCCGGCCCTCCCTCAGGCCCCCTCCACCATCGCCGCGGTGAGGCCCCGGACGTAGCCGCGCGCGAAGCAGGCCGAGATCACCACGATCGGGATGGCCATCAGGTTGATCCCGGCCACCGCCAGCAGCTCGTCGAGCGCCACCTCCATGGTGCCGAGCCCGGCCGGGATGGTCTGATTGATGTCGCTCAGGAGGAAGACCGAGGCGATGGTGAAGTCGCTCGCGATCGTGCCGAGCGTGAAGATGCCGGCGGCCACCAGCACCGGCCGGCTGAGAGGCAGGATGATCCGGAAGAAGGCGGTGGCCCGGCTCGCCCCTTCGATCAGGGCCGCGTCCTCGATCTCGCGGGGCAGGTGCTGGAAGTAGACCGACAGCATCCAGACGCAGAAGGGCAGCGCGGTGGTGGGGTAGACGAGCACCAGGACCAGGAGATTGTCGTCGAGGCCCAGGGCGTTGACGACGTGGTAGAGCGGCACGAACAGGATGGTCTGGGGGATCACGTAGGTCGCGAAGATCACCCGCCGCCACCACCGGAAGCCCGGGGGCCGGAGACGGCCGAGAGCGTACGCCGCGGCCACCGCGATCAGGAGCGTGATGACGATGGTGCCGGTGAAGACCACGATCGTGTTCTCGAGCCACACGAAGAACGGATAGTTGCGGCGCAGGACGGTCCCGACGAAGCTGCGCGGCTTGCCGCTCGGCACGAACAGCTCCTCGAAGTTCTCGAAGGTGGGGTGGAGGACGATCAGCGGGTTGCCGAAGATGTCCTCCTCGGCCGACTTCAGGGACTGCACGAGGACGAAGTAGATCGGGAAGAGGCAGTACACCACCACCAGCAGCACGAGGCCGCCCCGGCCGAGCCGACGCCACCCGCGGGACGCTCTCACGCGGCCTCCCGGTCCGGCGGCTCGAAGAGCCGGAAGAGCACCACCAGCGCCGCGAGGAGGAACGGCACGAGCAGCAGGGACAGGGCGGACGCGGGCCCGAGCTGCCCCGCGCCGATCGCGAGCCAGTACGCCTGGGTGCCGATGACCGGGAAGATGATCCGCCCCGCGGTCAGCATCCAGACATTGGCCAGGTCGGCGAATCCGGTCGTAAGCGACAGGAAGACGCCGAGCGCCAGGAAGGGCCGGAGCAGGGGCACCGTCACTGCCCAGAAGCGCTGCCACGCGCTCTTCGACTCGAGCGTCGCGTACTCGAACAGCTCGGGCGGGACCGCGTTGATGCCGGCCAGCAGCAGCACGCCGATGAACGAGCTGCCCCGCCAGATGTTGAAGAGCGTCACGCTGAGGAAGGCCCAGGCGCCGGTCCCGAGCGCGTTGTCGACCGCGTACTTCAACGTTCCCATGAACACGCTGTAGGCGGTCGTGATCGGCGGGCTGAGCGTCCAGTACCAGCCGATCACGCTGACGCTGGCCGGGTAGGCCCAGGGCAGGAAGACGGCGAGGAACACCAGCGCCCGTCCCCGAAACGGGCGGGCGAGCAGCAGGGCGAACCCGAGGCCCAGCACGAGCTTGGCGACGGTCGTCACCGCCGCGTGGGCCACCGTGACCGCCGCCGCGACCCAGAACTGTCGATCCGCGAGATGGTGGCGGTAGTTGTCGAGTCCGACGAACGTGGCCGTCCCATCCTGCTGCGGCGACAGGCTGGTGAAGCTCGCCCAGATCTCCCAGGCCAGCGGGTAGGCGAGGACGCCGCCGATCAGCAGGACGGTCGGGGCGAGCAGGAGGTAGGCCAGCCCGATCTCGCGCCGCCGCCGCACGGCCGCGCGGCGCCGAGAGCGCATCCCGACGGCGGCGCTATCCCTTGACGGCGCCAGCGGTCAGGCCGGAGACGTAGTAGTCGAGAAACAGGACGTAGATGATCACGATCGGGATGCTGGCGAGCAGCGCCCCGGCCATCAGCGAGCCCCAGAAATAGATGTCGCCGCGAATGAGGTCCGAGGTGACGCCCACCACCGCGGTCTTGTGCGCGGACTGGGAGATGAAGGTCAGGGCGTAGGTGAACTCGTTCCAGCAGAGCGTGAAGCTGAAGAGCACCGCGCAGATGATCCCGGGCACCGCCATCGGCAGCACCACCCGCCAGAGCGTCTGCATGCGGGTCGCCCCGTCCACCAGGGCGCACTCCTCCACTTCCCGCGGAATGGTGCGGAAATACCCCATGAGCAGCCAGGTGCAGAAGGGGACCAGGAACGTGGGATAGGTGACCATGAGGGCCAGGGTCGAGTCGGCGAGCCCGAGCCAGACCACCACCTGCGAGAGCGGCAGGAAGAGCAGGGTGGGCGGCACCAGGTAGGTGACGAACACCGCGGTGCCGAAGGAGCCGGCGCCGCGGAAGCGCAGACGGGCCAGGCTGTAGCCGGCCAGGATCGAGATGACCACCGAGGCGGAGGTGGCCACCACCGCCACCAGCAGGCTGTTCTTCATCCAGGTCACGAAGTCGGTCTTCTGGAAGAGCAGCGCGTAATGGTCGAGGATGGCGCCGGTCTGGATCCAGAAGGGGATCGACTGCAGGTTGTAGAGCTCGGCGTTGGACTTGAACGAGGTCACCACCATGAAATAGAAGGGGAACAGCACGAAGAACACGTACGGCAGCAGGTTCGCGTACGCGAAGAGGTTCGAGCGGAGGCGGGCCCGGTGGCTCCTGGCGATCACCATCTCTACTCCCTCCGGATGTAGCGCAGCTGGAAGAAGACCACCAGCGCCAGGAGCGGGAAGATGAAGAGCGAGATCGCCGCGCCCTGGCCGAGGTTGCCCCCCTGCAGTCCAACCTGGTACGCGAGGGTGGCGAAGAGGTGGGTGGTGTTGATCGGGCCGCCGCGGGTCAGCACCTGGACGATGTTGAAATCACCGAAGGTGAAGATCGTGGAGAAGAGGATCACCACCGCGAGGACCGGCTTCAGCAGGGGCAGGGTGACGTGCCAGAAGCGGCCCCACGAGCCGGCGCCGTCCACCTCGGCGGCCTCGAGATACTCGCGCGGGACGGCCATCAGCCCGGCCAGCACGGTGATCGCGAAGAAGGGCAGGCCGCGCCAGACGTTGACGACGATGACCGCGGCCATCGCGTAGGTCGACTGTCCGAGCCAGTTCGGTCCGGGCGGGCTCATCAGGTGCAGCCGGATCGCGGTCCAGTTCACCACGCTGTAGAGCGAGTCGAACATCCAGAGCCAGGCCAGCGTCGACAGCGCGGTCGGGATCACGAAGGGCAGCAGCACGATGCCGCGGATCACCCGCTTCATCGGTAGGCTCCGGGCCAGCAGCATGGCGAGCCAGACCCCGAGGACGATCTTCAAGGTGAGCGCGATGCCGGTGAAGACGAACGAGTTCTGGACGGTCTGGCGGAAGGTCTCGTTGGACAGGATCTCCCGGTAGTTCGCCAGCCCGACGAAGGCGCCGGGGGAGCCGACCCAGTAGTCGGACAGGCTGAAGTAGATCGCCATCCCGAACGGGAAGGCGACGAGGGCGAGCAGCAGCACGACCGCGGGCACGATGAGGCCGTAGCCGAAGACGTGCTCCTGCTCCCACCACTCGCGGAGACGCGAGAGGCGACCGGGGCCCGAGGCCCCGATGACCTCGAGAACGCGCGGCCCGACCGCCACGGCTAGCCGACCTTCAGCTGCCCCTTCACCGCGAGCGCGACTTGCTCCTGGGCCCAGTCCATCGCGCGCTTGGCCGGCATGCCGTTGACCGCCTTGGCCACCATGTCGGCCATGATGTAGTTGTCGTCGATGCGCTGCACCGCCTCGTTGGGCTTGGCCGGCCAGCCCCGCGGATGACCGTACTCCGCTTCCTTGGGCAGCATCGCGAACTTCGGATTCCGCGCCCAGATCGGATGATCGGCGAGGTTCTTCAGCGGCGGGTGGTTGAACGCGTTGGACGCCACGATCCAGGCGTCGAAGTTCGGCTTCTGGAAGAGATAGGCGATGAACTCCTTGGCCAGCTCCTGGTTCTTGGAAAACTTCCAGATGCCGAGGCTCAGGTTCGGGGGCGCCGAGTGCGTGCCCGCCGGCCCGGCCGGGCTGTTGTGATGGTTGATGTCGTCCGCGATGGGCTGCTTGTTGGCCAGGGCTGCGTTGTACGGGCTGACCGGGTTGTGGATCCAGGCGCCCTTGCCGGAGAGGAGGAAGCGATTGTTGCCGGCGTCGTCCCACGAGAGGACCTCCGGCTCCATCGCCTCCTTGTAGAGCTCCTTGTACCACTCGATGACCTGCGCGGTCTTCTCCGAGCTGATCGCGGGGGTCTTGCCGTCGGCCTCCAGCACCTTGGCCCCGAAGGACCACGACACCGACCAGTAGGTCGAGTGCGCGTCCGAGCAGTGGCTGATGGGGATGCCGACCGGGTTACCCTGCTTCTTCAGCACCTTGCCCATCTTCAGGAGGTCGTCCCACGTCTTGGGGGGACCGTCGAACCCGGCCTTCTTGAAGTGGGCCATGTTGTAGGTGCCCGGGAACGAGACCCAGAACCACGGGATCGCCTTCCAGCCGGACTTGGTCTGGCAGCTCTCGGCCGCGAACGGATACCAGCCGCCGCCCGCCTTGCCGAGCTTGTTGACCAGGTCGTCCATGTTGACGAGGAGGTTCTCGTACAGGAACGGATCGGCGCTTGCAGTCCGGTACATGTCGTGGCCCGACTGCGACTGGGCCTCGGCCGCGATCTTGGCCGGCATCTGCAGATGCGCCATGGTGTCCACGCGGACCGTGCAGTTGTTGGCCTTGCCGAAGGCCTCCGCCTGCTTGCGGAGCTCGTCGTCGGCGGCGGGTACGAAGTGGTTCCAGCTGAGGAACGTCAGCTCACGCTTCTGGGCGTACGCGGGCGCCTTGCCCAGAGCGAGCCAGGAGGCCACCCCGGCCGTGGCGCCGGCAGCGGTACGGAGGAATCGACGTCGCGGAATGCTGCGGGGAGCGATCTGGTCCATGAGAGGGCCTCCATATCGGTCGGGAGGTCTCGGGGCCATTTCGAGAACCCTAGCGCGCTGGTCTCACCCCCTTCGTGCGGGAGATACGCCTCCCGCGATGGAACGCCGGCCGGACGCGTCGTTCGCGCGACCGGCCGGTCTCGCCGATGTTACTTGAGCACCGCTTCGGTCTTGGTATCGAAGAAGTGGATGCGCTCCGGCACGAACGCGAGCCGGATCTTGTCGTGTGGCTTGGCCTTCACGGTCGGCTCCACGCGGCACACCACCGACTGGCCGGCCACCGCAACGTCCAGCAGGATCTCGGAGCCGAGGGGCTCCACCACTTCCACCACCGCGTCGAACGACAGGTCCGACGAGTCGGCGCCGGAACCGACCCGCAGGTCTTCGGGCCGGATGCCCAGCGTGATCGACTGCCCCTTGTACGCCTTGAGCGGCGCCGCCTTGTCGGCGGGCACCTTGATCCGCAGTCCGCTCGCCTCGGCGTAGATCGCCCCGTTGGCCTCCGCGATGGTGACCGGGATGAAGTTCATGGCGGGGGAGCCGATGAAGCCGGCCACGAACTTGTTGGCGGGCCGGCTGTAGATCTCGAGCGGCTCGCCCACCTGCTGGACCCAGCCGTCCCGCATGACCACCACGCGGCTGCCGAGGGTCATCGCCTCGACCTGGTCGTGGGTCACGTAGATGGCGGTGGTCTCCAGACGCTCGTGCAGGCGCTTCAGCTCCACGCGCATCTGCACGCGCAGCTTGGCGTCCAGGTTGGACAGCGGCTCGTCGAACAGGAACACCTGCGGATGCCGCACGATCGCCCGGCCCACCGCGACGCGCTGCCGCTGTCCGCCCGAGAGCTGGCGCGGCTTGCGCTTGAGCAGCTCGTGGATGCCCAGGATCTCGGCGGCGTCCTGCACCCGCTTGGCGATCTCCGCCTTCGGGAATTTGCGCATCTTGAGTCCGAACGCCATGTTGTCGTACACGCTCATGTGCGGATAGAGCGCATAGTTCTGGAACACCATCGCGATGTCCCGGTCCTTCGGGGGCAGGTCGTTGACGACCCGGTCGCCGATCGAGATCTCCCCGGCGGTGATCTCCTCGAGACCCGCGACCATGCGGAGGGTCGTGGTCTTGCCGCAGCCCGACGGGCCGACGAAGACCATGAACTCCTTGTCGCGGATCGTGAGGTTCACGTCCTTGACGGCGTGCACCTCGTCGTACTTCTTGTTGAGGTCCTTGAGAACTACCTGTGCCATTGGTTTCTCTCCCTCAAATAGGTTCCCCGGGGTCGGGTGCCCCGGGCGCTTGGCGTCACCCCTTCACGGAGCCGGTGAGGCCGGTGACGTAGTACTCCACGAAGAACGAATAGACGATGGCGACCGGGATCGAGCCCAGCAGCGCCCCCGCCATGAGCTGCCCCCAGAAATAGATGTCGCCGCGGATCAGCTCCGAGACGACCCCCACCGGAACCGTCTTCTTCTCCGGCGACGACAGGAAGACCAGCGCGTAGATGAACTCGTTCCACGAAAGGGTGAACGCGAAGATGCCGGCCGAGAGGATGCCGGGCACCGCGATCGGGAAGATGATGCGAATCATCGCCCCGAAGCGGGTGGCCCCGTCGATGCGGGCGCACTCCTCGAGCTCCTTGGGAATGGTCTTGAAGTAGCCCATCAGGAGCCAGGTGCAGAACGGGATCAGGAAGGTCGGGTAGGTCAGGATCAGGGCCCACGGGGTGTCGCCCAGCTGGAAGGTGCGGATGATGTTGGCGAGCGGGATGAACAGCAGGGTGGGCGGCACCAGGTACGTGACGAAGATACTGGTGCCGAGCGTGCCCGCCATCGGGAACTTCAGGCGTCCCAGCGCGTAGCCGGCGAGGAGGCCGCAGAAGAGCGAGATGAACGTGGAGATGCACGCGATGAAGAACGTGTTCCAGAGCCACTTCGGAAACGTGGTCTTGGCCATCAGGTCGCGGAAGTGCTCGAGGGTCGGGGCCAGCGTCCAGAAGGGGGTGTTGTTCGCGGACCGCCACGACCGATACAGCTCCGCGTCCGGCCGGATCGACGTGATCAGCATCCAGTAGAACGGGAAGAGAGTCCCGATCACGAACAGCGTCAGAGGAATGTAAAAGTACACCCACTTCTTCCAGCGCCGCTCGATCACCAAGGGTCTAGGCCCCTTCCAGGCGGCGGAGGTAGCGGAGCTGGAGCCAGACCACGATGAAGAGGACCGGCAGCATGAACAGGGAGACCGCGGCGCCCTCGCCCAGCAGGCCGGTAGCCACGCCGATCTGGTAGGCGTAGGTGGCGAGCAGGTGGGTCGCGTTGGCGGGGCCGCCGCCGGTGAGCACGTAGATGAGCTGGAAGTCGGAGAAGGTCTGGATGATCGAGAAGACCACCACCACCAGGGTCACCGGCTTGAGCAGCGGCCAGGTCACGTGCCAGAAGCGCTGCCAGCCGTTGGCCCCGTCGAGCGAGGCGGCCTCCTGCATGTCGGTGCTGATGGTCTGCAGCCCGGCCAGCAGCGAGATGGCGAAGAACGGCATGCCGCGCCAGGTGTTCACCACGATGGCGCACCACATGCCCCAGGTGCCGTCGGACAGGAACGGCAGCTTGGTGGTGATGAAACCGGTCTGGTAGAGGAGCCAGTTCAGCACGCTGAAGGTCGGGTCGAACATCCAGCGCCACGCGAAGGTCGAGAGCACGGTGGGCACGATGAAGGGCAGCAGCATGGCCGCGCGCACGATGCGCTTGCCCCGGAAGTGGCGGTTCAGCAGCAGGGCCAGCCACATCCCGAGGACGAGCTTGAAGATCGTCGCCCAGAACGTGTAGTAGAACGTGTTGTAGAAGGCGGTCTGGAAGATCGAGTCGTTCCACGCCTTGATGAAGTTCTTCAGCCCGACGAACTCGCCCGGATTGCCGACGCTCACGCTGGACAGCGACAGCCACACCCCCATCACGAAGGGATAGGCGATGAACAGGCCGAGCAGCACCACCGTCGGGGCGAGCAAGAGGCAGGCGAGCAGGCGCTCGCTCTCGAGGAAGCGGGTGAGTCCCCTGGGCCGGCTGGTTCCCGGATGGGGCAGCGCCACCTCGAGACCGGCGGCGCCGCCCGATCCGCCCGCGATGGGCTTCTTCATGTCATCTCACCCGTAGATCTTCTTCAGCTCGCCGGAGGCCCACGTGACCGCGTCCTCGGCCTTCATGCCCTGCACGCCCTTGGCGAACAGGTCCACGATCACGTACTTGGAGTAGGCCTCGGTGGCCTTGGCGTTGGGCGGTCCCGCGAACCCGATGACCCGCGAGTTGTCGGGCGCGGTGCGGAATCCCTTCATCGGCTCGTCGATGGTGCTCCACATCGGGCTCTGCTCCCAGAGCTTCGTGGACCCGATCGAGAACCCCTCCGCCACCTGGAACCACTTGCCGTACTGCTCCTTGCCGTGGAGCCACTTCAGGAAGTCCTTGGCCAGCTTCTGGTTCTTGCCGTACTTCATGACTCCGTGCCCGAAGGCGGTGTGGTAGCTCCAGGATCCGGCGGGGCCGGCGGGCAGGCGGGCGTGCCGGATGTCGCGCACGAGCGGCTCGCCCTTGTCGTCCTTGATCTTCTCCTGGCCCCGCTTGGCCGCGATGTAGATCGACGCGCCGTTCAGTGTGGCCGAGATCTCGCCGCCCAGGAACGCGCGGTTGTTGTTGGTATCGTCCCAGGCCAGCCCGCCCTCGTCGCAGCCGTCCTTCCAGAAGGCGGTCATGAACCTGACCGCCTCCACCGCGCCCTTGTCGTCGAGCGCGGTCTTGCCGGTCTTGTCGGTCTCCATGCCCCCGAAGTTCCACAGGAGCGGGTAGGCCCACGCCGGCGCGTCGCCGAAGGTGTGGCCGAGGGTCTGCCCGTAGGGGTGGCCCTTCTTCTTCAGCTTCGCCGCCACCTGGCGCAATTCGTCGTACGTCTTGGGGAACGCGGTGACGCCGATCTCGTCGAACCACGACTTGCGGTAGGCGATCAGCCCGGGAACGATGCCGTGGGGCAGGGCCAGGAAGCGGCCGCCGACCTTGCTGTACGCCTCGGACTGCGCGTAGAGCGCACCCTGCTCCTTCACCTGCCACTCGACGAGATCGCCGACGTCCACGAGCCCGTTGGCGTAGAGGTGAGGCCAGTTGTGCAGCATGTGGATGATGTCGGGCCCCGAGTTGGACTGCATGGCGGCGGTGACGCGCGCCTGCAGGTCGTTGGCGTTGATGAACTCGAACACGACCTCGGCCCCCAGCGCCTTGCTGGCCTCGCCGGCCTGCCGCTTCAGCTCGACGTCGCACGCCGGAATGAAGTCGACCCAGCGGAGGATGTTCAGCCGCGTGCCCTGCGCATACGCGGGGGCGCGGCGCCCGGCCAGGATGCCCTCCAGAGCCGCCGCGGCCGCGCCCGCGGCGACCGACCCGGCCAGGAACGTGCGACGGCTCACCGCGGCTGCTTCGCTGGTCGCCTCGTGCTGCGGAGTCGTCATCGGCCTCTCCCGGGCCCGTCGATGGGCGCCGCGATCACGCTTCGTAGATCTTCTTCAGCTCGCCCTCGGCCCAGTGCACCGCGTCCTCCGGTTTCATGCCCTGGACGGCCTTGGCGTACATGTCGGTGACGATGTACTTGCTGAAAGCCTCGGTGGCCTTCGCGGTGGACGGGCCCGCGTATCCGAACAGCCGGGTGTTCCGCGCGCCGGTCCGGAACATCTTGAGCGGCCCGTCGAGGGAGTTCCACATCGGGTCGTTCTCCCACGCCTTCGTGGCGCCCACGCTGTAGCCGCCCTGACTCTGGAACCACTTCTCGTAGTTCTCCTTCTTGTGCACCCAGCGGAGGAGGTCCTTGGCCAGCTTCTGGTTCTTCGAGTACTTCATGATGGCGTTCGACTGGTTCAGGAAGAGGGCGAAGGCGCCTCCGGGACCGGCCGGCAGCGGCGCGTGGTCGATGTCCTGGAACAGCGGCTCGCCCTTGTCGTCCTTGATCTTCTCCTTCTGACGCTTGGCCACGATGTAGATGCTGGCCCCGTTCAGGGTGGCCGCGATCTCGCCCGCGTGGAAGGCGCGGTTGTTGTTGGTGTCGTCCCACGCCAGCCCGCCCTCGTCGCAGCAGTCTTTCCAGAAGGACTGCATGAACTTGACCGAATCCACCGCGCCCTTGCTGTTGAGCACCACCTTCTTGCCGGTCTTGTCCGTCTCGGCCCCGCCGAACGCCCAGAGCATGCAGTAGGTGAACGTCGGCGCGTCACCGAAGGTGTGTCCCAGGGTCTGCCCGTAGGGCTTGCCCTTCTTCTTGAGCGCGGTGAAGAGCTTGTGCGCCTCCTCCCAGCTCTTCGGATACTCGGTGGCCCCCGCCTCCTTCAGCCACGACTTCCGGTAGGCGACCGCCGCGCCGATGATGGAGTGCGGCACCGCCAGCCACTTGCCGTTCACCTGGCAGGAGGGCGGGTAGATGTCGTAGAAGCCGCCCTGTGCCTTCGCCAGCTCCGAGGCTACGTCGCTCACGTCGACGACCGCGTTCTGGTACAGGTGAGCCCAGTTGTACTGGAAGTTGAACACGTCGGCGCCCGCCCCCGACTGGATGGCCGCGGTGATGCGCGGCTGCAGGTCGTTGGCATTGATCGTCTCGAACGTCACCTCGGCTCCGAGCGCCTTGGAGGCTTCCGGCATCTGCCGCTTCAGCTCCACGTCGGACTCCGGGATGAAGTCCACCCAGCGCACCCAGTGCAGCTTGGTGCCTTGCGCGAAGGCCGGCGCCCGCCGCGCGGCGACGATGCCCTCGATGCCGGTCACCGCTACCGCGGCGAGGCCCGCGGTCTTGACGAACGTGCGGCGGTCGAGATGCGTGGTCTCTTTGCGATCGGAGCTGTTCATGCGTGCGTGGTCCTCCTTGACCGGATGAGCTGCCTCATCTGCGCGAGCGCGTCCCTTCGGGGTAGAAGCCCCGGCCGCGAGGTTGATACCTCGTGAAGGCCGTCACGGAGATGCGGGTCTCGATGGGTGAGATGACGCCCTAAATGGTGGCAAATTCTTAACAAGGAACCCCCGGCCTGTCAACGGGAAAGGGACCTTCAGCCGCCCGCCACCGGGGCTTGGCCGGGGCGCTCCCGCCGCCACGGGGGCCTTCGGTGTCACCCCCAGGACAACCGCCATCGGCCCGATCGCGAACGAGCCCAGGAACAGCCACTGATAGGGCCCAGGAGGTCGTGAATGGCACCTCCCGGTAGGAGCCGAGCCCCATCCCGACAGCCCCGTACGCCGTGCCCATGGCGCGCTCACCGAAGAACTCGCGGGTGACGACCGGATACAGCGGCATGGCGCCACCATAGGCCACCCCGAACGCCAGCGACACGGGAACCAGACGGGCGTCCGCCACTGGGGGAGTGCGGGGGCCATTTCGGGGCCCCCGCATCCAAAGAGCCTTCAAGAACTAGCCGGCGTCCGCACGACCCGCCGCCCCCCTCGTAACCACTCGATGGCGAGCACGGTGAGGGACACATAGAAGCCGCTGACGCCCGCGCCGATCAGCAGGCCGAAGGTCACGTAGAGCTGCCACATCTGCTGCACGTGGCTCGAGAGCAGGAGGCCGGCGGAGAGGAGCCCCGCGCCGACCAGCACCACCCGCCGGGTGCCCACGCGGTCGGGGACGAAGCCCGAGACCACGCCGCCCGCCCCCATCACGATCCAGTTGAAGAGGCCGATGGCCCCGATGCCGGAGCGGCTCCCGCCCATCGAGTCCTCGATCGGCTTCAGGAAGACGCCGAGGGTGATGACGACGAACGCGGCCGCGAGCACCACCCATCCGTAGAAGAATCGCTGCCTCCTACGAGGCTCACGACATCGAGAATGCGCGCTCCCGGACCGGGAGGAGCAGGAGGAGCGCGAGCACCATGCTCGCGGCGAGGGCGACCCACCCGCCCGCGAAGCCGCCCACGCGCTCCACCACCAGGCCGAAGACGGGCGGGCACACCGTGACGCCCAGCGAGGAGATCGCGAGGCCGAGCCCGACCGCGGTGCCGGCGGCGCGGGTCCCGGCCAGCTCGGCCATCAGCGTGTGCTGCACGCCGTTCCAGCCGACGCCGAAGACGCCGATGCAGATCGCGAGCGGCACGAGCAGCCACGGGCCGGTGGCCGGCGTGGTGGTCGACAGCAGGAGCGCGCAGGCGATCGATCCGATGCCCGCGATGGCGAGCACGATCCGCCGCCGGCCGCCGAACAGCCGGTCCGAGAGCAGCCCGAAGCCGATGCGCCCCGCCGCCCCGCTGCACTGCGCGGCCACGAGGTACTTCGCGGCGGTCACCACCTCGAGGTGGACGGCCTCGTGCAGGTACAGCACGAGGAAGGCCAGGAACACGGTCTGTACGCCCGCGAAGAGGAGCGTGCTCACGCCCACCAGCCAGAGATCGCGATTGCCCATGACCGCCCAGAAGTCCGCGCGGGGCGGGGTCGCGGTGCCGCCGGCCGGTCCCGGCTCGGGCAGGTCGCGATAGAGCAGCCACGTCAGGAGCGCGAGCGCGCCCACCACCGCCGCGGATACGCCGACCGCCGCTCGCCAGCCGAACGCGATCGCCAGCGGCGGCATGACGAAGGCGCCGACCGCGCCGCCGAACGGCAGGCCCACCTGCTTCAGCCCGACCACGGTGGCCCGCTGCCGCGGCGGAAACCACGCCATCCCCGCCTTGGTGGTGGTCGGGTTGAGCACGCCGTAGCCGGCGCCGGCCAGGATCAGGATCAGCACGATGAACGAGTACGATGGCGCGGCCGCCGCGGCTCCGAGCCCCGCCGCGATGAGGACCTGGCCCAGGATCATCGCGCCGCGCACGCCCCAGCGATCCGCCAGCCAGCCCGCGGGCAGCGACATGAGCACCGGGCCGATGTAGTACGTGGAGAGGAACGAGCCGGCCTGGGTAACCGAGAGCTGGAGATCGTCCCGGATCAGGGGCGCGATGGAGGGGATGCCGAGCGGCCCCACGTTGGCCATGGTCTGGGCGGCCATGATCAGCGCGAGGACCGCCCAGCGATTCGTCACCGGGGGCGCGACGACAGCAGGGCCTCGACCGCCCGCAGGTCCTCCTCGGTGTCCACGCCGATCGTGGGCTGATCGGTTTCGAGCACGCGGATGGGGATGCCGGCCTCGAGCAGCCGCAGCTGCTCGAGCTGCTCCGCGCGCTCGAGTCCCGAGGGCGGCAGCGAGTGGTACGTCTCGAGCACGGAGCGCCGGTAGGCGTAGAGGCCGATGTGCTTCCAGTAGACGATCCCCCCGCGCGTGTCGCGATCGAAGGGGATGGGCAGACGCGAGAAGTAGAGCGCGTCGCCGTGCACGTTGGTCACCACCTTGTTCGCGGTGCGGCTCTCGACCTCTTCGGGAGTGGCGCGGATCTTCAGGGTGGTGACCTGGACCTCGGGCTCGGTGAGGAAGGGCCGCACGAGCCGCTCGATGTGGGCCGGCGAGATGAGCGGCTCGTCGCCCTGGATGTTGACGTAGACGTCGGCGGCGCGCGCCCGGGAGACCTCCCACAGGCGGTCGGTGCCCGAGGCGTGCGTGCTGCGCGTCATCACCGCCGGCACGTGATGGTCGTGGCAGGCCGCGACGACCTCGTCGCTGTCGGTCGCCACCAGCAGGTCCGACAGCAGGGGAGAGGTGCGCGCTCGCCGGAAGACCTCGACCACCATCGGCACCCCGCGGATCTCGCGCAGGACCTTGCGCGGCAGGCGCGTGGACTGCAGGCGCGCGGGGATGACGCCCAGGATGATCACGGGCGCTACCCTACCAGAAAAAATCCTTGTGCAACCCGCGGCCGCCGGCATCGGTTGTACCCTGGAGAGGCCGTGAAGTTGACAGGTCCCGAGGGTGGATGGTATAACGCGTCAACCTCGCAGTGTCGGTCCGCGAGTACCGCAAGCTTGCCTCGCAGGTCCGGCCCATCTCGATGGAGAGAAAGGGGATCTTGAAGACTGGGTTGGGCGCATTGCGTCACCCGCCGCCTCGGGGCGGCCGCGACGGTGTCGCGTGAGTAACGGACGAGAGCTCATCGGGGCGACCACCACCGGGGTCGCCGCGCGTCCGGCCGCCATCCGCGGCAGCTGGTTCGGGCGCGAGGCGGTACAGGGCTTCGTGTGGATCGCTCCCGCCTTCCTCTATCTGGCGTTCTTCATCGCCTACCCGTTCTTCATGTCGATCTACCTCTCGGTCTCGAGCGCCCGGGTCGGGTCGCCCGAGTCGCACTTTGTCGGCGCCCAGAACTACACGCGCTTGTTCGCGGATCCGGTGTTCTGGCAGACGGTGCGCAACTCCTTCGTCTTCACCCTGGGTTCCGAGGCGATCCGGCTGGTGATCGGGCTGCCGCTGGCCTTCGCCCTGAACCGCTCGTTCAAGGGCAAGCGCATCGTGCAGGGCATCATCCTGATCCCCTTCGTCATCCCGATCGCGCTCTCGTCGCTGGCCTGGAAGTGGATGTTCGACTCGCTCTACAGCGTCATCAACTGGATGCTGATGCGTGCCCACATCATCGAGTACCCGTGGCAATGGCTGGGCGAGCCCGGCCTCGCGATGTGGTCGGTCATCATCATGAACGTCTGGCGCGGCTTCCCGTTCTCCGCGGTCATCCTGCTCGCCGGCCTCACCGCGGTCCCGCAAGAGGTGATCGAGGCGGCGAAGATCGACGGGGCCGGCCCCTTGCGCCGCTTCCACTACGTGGTGGTGCCCATCGTGCGGCCGATCTTGCTGGTGGGTCTGCTCTACTCGGTGGTCTTCTCGTTCACCGACTTCTCGGCGGTGTGGCTCTTGACCCAGGGCGGACCCTACAACACCACGCACGTGTTCGGCACCTACGCCTACAACATCGGCATCAACGCGGGTGACCTCGGTA
The DNA here is from genome assembly GCA_035315345.1 of Candidatus Methylomirabilota bacterium. Classification (NCBI taxonomy): domain Bacteria; phylum Methylomirabilota (SeqCode); species Candidatus Methylomirabilota bacterium. The sequence goes on along the minus strand of DATFYA010000008.1, from coordinate 67,099 downwards.
TGGGAGCGGCCATCACCCTGTTCATCTTCCCGTTCCTCGCCCTGATCGTCATCCTCATGCTACGGTTCTTGCGGAAGGACTGAGGGCATGGACGCCCGACGCTTCTGGCGACGGCTCAAGCGCGACTACGGCCCCTACCTCCCGCTCTCCCCGTACCTGTTCGTGGTGCTCTTCCCGTTCTACTGGATGGTCATCACCGCCTTCAAGCGCGACCGGGATCTCTACAACCTGGAGACCGCGCCGTTCTGGTTCAAGGAGCCGCCCACCCTCGAGCACGTCAAGCTCCTGCTCGAGGGCACCCTGTTCCCGCTCTGGCTGAAGAACAGCCTGATGATCGGCGTGCTCGTGGTGTTCATCACCCTCCTGCTCGCGCTGCCCGCGGCCTACGCGCTGGCCCGGATGAAGTTCCCCGGGGCCCAGCCGCTGTCCACCGCCATGTTTCTCTCCTACCTGATCCCGTCCACCCTGCTGTTCATCCCGCTGTCGCAGGTGGTGCGCGGTCTCGGGTTCACCGACTCGGTGTGGGCGCTGGTCATCGTCTATCCCTCCTTCACCCTGCCGTTCTGCACCTGGCTCTTGATGGGCTTCGTGCGGACGGTGCCGAGGGAGATCGAGGAGAGCGCACAGATCGACGGATGCACGCGCTTCCAGGCCTTCCGCATGATCATCGTCCCGGTCATCGTGCCCGGCATCATCACCGCCGGCATCTTCGCGTTCACGCTCACCTACCAGGAGTTCATCTACGCGCTGACCTTCATCTCGAGCTCGGCGAACAAGACGATCTCCTACGGGGTCACCAGCGATCTCATCCGCGGCGACGTCTTCTACTGGGGCTCGCTCATGGCGGGAGCGCTGATCGGGGCGATCCCGGTGGCCGTCGTGTACGCGTTCAGCCTCGACCATTTCATTCACGGCCTCACCGCAGGTGCCCTGAAGTGATCCGAGAACTCTCTCCAGGAGGATGACCGCAATGACCAAGGTCTCGCGTCGGCAGTTCCTCGAAACCGCGGCGGGTGTGACCGCCGCCTCCGCCTTCCCGCACGTGTGGATCCGCCCGGCGTGGGCGCAGGCGAAGGAGGTCCGGGTGCTCGCCTGGACTCACTTCGTGCCCGCCTACGACAAGTGGTTCGACGCGTTCGCGGAGCAGTGGTCCAGCAAGAGCGGGGTGAAGGTCACCATCGACCACGTCCCGCACCTGCAGATCCCGGCCAAGATCGCGGCCGAGATCGCCACCCAGTCCGGTCACGACATCGTCCAGCTCGTGGGCACCGGCACCGAGAAGTGGGCCTCCGCGCTGCTGGACGTCCAGGACACCACCGACAAGCTCGCCAAGAAGCACGGCGGCTGGACGCCGCTGGCCGAGAACTACTGCAAGGTGCGCTCGGACGGGAAGTTCCACGCGGTCCCCGACTTCTTCATCGACTTCCCGGGTCTCTACCGGAAGGACCTGTGGACCGAGATCGGGATGCCCAACGGCCCCGACACGTGGGAAGACCTGCACAAGGGCGGCATGAAGCTCAAGGCCAAGGGCTTCCCGGTCGGCATCGGCCTCGCCCACCACGACGACTCCCGCGCGTCCTGGCGCGCCATCATGTGGTCCCACGGCGGATCCGAGGTGGCCAAGGACGGCAAGACCATCACCTACAACTCCAAGGAAGTGCGCGAGGCGCTCAAGTTCGAGAAGGCGCTCTACAAGGACGCGATGACCCCCGAGGTGCTCGCGTGGGACGACGCCTCCAACAACCGGTTCCTGGCCTCCGGGCGCGGCTCCTGGATCCACAACCCGATCAGCGCCTACCGCACGATCGAGGGCTCGAACAAGGAGCTGGCCGACAAGATCTTCGTCTCGCTCTCGCCCAAGGGCCCGGCGACCCGGCGGTCGTTCGCCAACTGTCGCGCCTACGGCGTCACCAAGTTCAGCAAGAACCAGGACGGGGCCAAGGCGTTTCTCGAAGCGCTGGTGGACAGCTACCGCGACGCGGCCAAGGCCAGCACCGGCTACAACATGCCGTTCCTGAACAGCTACGCCAAGCCGCCGTTCCCGGTGATCAGCGAGGATCCCAAGCTGAAGCCGCTGGAGCAGGATGCCGAGTATCACTTCACCACCGGCTATCCGGGGCCGCTCACCCCGGCCGCCGACGAGGTCTACCAGCAGTTCGTGATGGTGGACGCGATCGCCCAGTTCGCCACCGACAAGATGGATCTGGAGCAGACGATCAAGTGGGGCGAGGAGAAGATCAAGGCGATCTACGCCAAGTTCGCCTAGCCCAGCCCCTCCACCTCATCTCCCTCTCCCCTCAGGGGAGAGGGCAGGGTGAGGGGCGGGGGTCTTTCAAGCAGCCCGGGGGCAGCGCCGATCACCGCGCTGCCCCCGCCGTCTTTCTAGCTGACCGGTCGACCGCCTCCGCCCCGCAGCCGCGGATCGAGCACGTCGCGGAGCGCGTCGCCCAGCATGTTGAAGCCGAAGACGGCCAGCGAGATGGCCGCGCCCGGCCAGATGGCCATCCAGGGCGCCCGGTACATGAACGAGCGGCCGGAGCCGGAGAGCATGGCGCCCCAGGACGGGTAGGGCGGGGGCACGCCGAAGCCCAGGAAGGAGAGCGCGGATTCGGCGAGGATGGCCGCGCCCAGGCCGATGGTGGCCAGGATGATGATGGTCGCGGCCACGTTGGGCAGCACGTAGCGGAGCATGATGCGCAGGTGCCCGGCTCCGAGCGCGCGCGCCGCCTCCACGTAGGTGTTCTGCATCACGCTGATGGTGGCCCCGCGGATCACCCGCGAGCCGGCGGCGGCGCCCAGCACGCCCAGGGCCAGGATGAGGTTCAGCAGCCCGGGACCGAGGACAGCCATCATCGAGAGGATGACCACGAGGAACGGGAACGATTGCCAGGCGTCCACCACCCGCTGCACGCAGATGTCGTAGGGGCCGCCGAAGTAGCCGCTGGTGATTCCGACCAGGGCGGCGAGGACGTTGGCGAGCAGCACCGCTCCGAACCCCACCGTCACCGACACCGCCGCGCCGTACACCACGCGGCTGTAGACGTCCCGGCCCAGGTTGTCGGTGCCCATCCAGAACTGCGCGCCCGGCGCCTTCATGCGCGCGCCCGGAATCGTCTCGTCGTAGCGGTACGGCGCGACCCACGGCGCGAAGATCGCCATGGTCAGGAGCAGGACGACGATCAGCGCCCCCAGCGCGCCGAGCGGCTTGCCGCGGACGAACTGCCAGAGGCCCGCGAGCCGGCCGGCACGGCGGGCGGCAGGCATGCGCAGGTCGGTGGCGGCGACCGCGGTGGCCTGGTCGGCGGTTCCGGAGCTCTTGGCCCTCAGGGCGGACGCGTCGTGAGTGGGCAGGGCGCTAGTACCGAATGCGCGGGTCGAGGAGCGCGTAGAAGGCGTCCACGATCAGGTTCATCAGCACGACCACGCTCACGATCAGCAGGTTCACGCCCTGGATCACCGGGTAGTCGCGCTGGTTGATCGCATCGAAGAGGAACCGGCCCATGCCGGGCAACCCGAAGATGCTCTCGAAGATCACGGTGCCGCCCAGGATCTGGGCCACCTGGATGCCGAGCACGGTGATCACCGGGATCAGCGCGTTCTTGAGGCTGTGCTTGAGCACGACCACCCGCTCGCGCAGCCCCTTGGACCACGCGGTGCGCACGTAGTCCTGGCGGAGCACCTCGAGAAGCGTCCCGCGGGTGAGCCGCATGATCGCGGCGGCGGAGGCGATGCCGAGGATGAAGGCGGGGAGGAGGAACTGCGCGAAGTGGGCCCACGGATCCGCCGAGAACGCGGTGAACTGGATCGGCGGGCTCCAGCCCCACCAGATGGCGGGGAGCAGCACTGCGAGGGTGGCGATCCAGAAGCCGGGCACCGAGAGCCCGAGGATGGCCATGCTGCGCATCGCGTAGTCGGCCAGGGTGTCCTGGCGGATGGCCGCGAGCACGCCGATGGGGACCGCGATGATCACCGCGAAGATCAGGGCCAGCACGCCCAGCTCGAGGCTGATGGGCAGGCGGCGGGTCAGCTCTTCCAGCACCGGCCGCCGGGTCCAGAGCGACTCGCCGAGATTGCCCCGCGAGACCTGGCCGAGCCACTCCACGTACTGGATGTACATGGGGCGGTTCAGCCCGAGCTTCTCGCGGAGGTCATCGAGGTCCTTGCCATACGCCTTCTCCTCGAGCATGAGCTGCACGACGTCGCCCGGGAGCAGGCGCGGGAGGCTGAACACGATGAGGGAGGCGATCAGCAGCGACGGGATCGCCACCAGCAAGCGACGCAGGACGTAGCGCTTCACGGGGAGGTCCGGGCGGTCCGCTAGATGGGACGGCCCGCTATTGGTTCAGTGGGCCCGGCGATCCGCGAGATGGGGCGTCCCCCTATTATTTGATTGGGCCGAGCCATCCGCGAGATTAGGCGACCCGCTCTTATTTGATTGTACGGTCGTCGCAAGCGACGACCTATATGTTGTGGCTTCGCATTGTTCTGAGCGGTCCGCGGTTACTTGTCGAGCCAGGCGACCATGAGGCGGCCGCCGTAGTCGTGGCCGATGTTGGGGCCGAAGTTCTTGACGTAGGGCATCCAGGCGCCCACCGCACTCACCGAGGCCCCGAAGCCGTAGTACACCTGCTGGGAGGCGTAGCGCTGGATGTCGTAGACGATGTCCCGCCGTTTCTTCTCGTCGAAGGTCCGTCGCTGCACCTTGATCATCTCGGTGAGCTTGGGATCGTTGACCCCGGAGGAGTTGAGCGGCTCGCCGGGCAGGAGCGGGGTGAAGTAGGTGTCGGGATCGGTGGTGCCGCCGCGCAGGGTCACGATCATCTTCTCGAACTTGCCGAAGATCGCGCTCGAGACGAAGGCGCCGTACTCCTTGAGCTTCAGCTCGCCCTCGATCCCGGCCTGCTTCCAGTTGCGGAGCGCTACCTGCACCGCGTCCATCCAGTCCGGACCGTAGCCCGGGGTGGTCTCGATGGGGACCTTGAGCCCGTTCGGGTGGCCCGCTTCGGCGAGGAGCCGCTTGGCCGCGGCCGGATCGAACTCGTAGAGCTTGCGGCCTTCCGGGGGCAGCTGGTCGATCGGGATCGCCCACTCCTTGAGCGCGGCGGGAATCAGCGCGTTGGGGGCGCCCTTGCCCTGCGACCACGCGTTGGTCTCGAGCGTCTCGCGCCAGTCCTGGGCCATCGCGAAGGCGCGACGCACCCGCACGTCCTTGAACGGCTCCTGGTCGAGCTTCATCGCGGTGTAGCCGCCGAACACCACGATGTAGTCCTTCATGCCCAGGCCCTTCACGCGCCGGAGGGCGATGTCGAGGTCGCTGCGGCGGATGACCATGCCGTACTCGGGGCCGAAGTCGAACTCACCGGACAGGAACTGGGCGAAGGCCGCCGCGGGGTCGGTGGAGATCGTGATGTCCACCCCGTCCACGTAGGGCAGGTTGGGGAGGAAGTAGCTCGGATTGCGGTCGAAGGTGATCCGCACGCTCGGCTCGTAGCTGCGGAGCATCCACGGGCCGGTGCCCACCACGCTCTCCGGCTTCTTGAGATCGCCGAACTGATCCACGCACTCCTTGGCCACGACCCACGTCGACGTCGAGGCGAGCCGGTCGAGGAACCACGCGTTGGGCTCCCGCAGCGTGAACTTCACGGTGTACTTGTCGGGGGCCTCGACCTTGTCCACCATCTCGAGGATGCTCTTGTTCGGGTTGCCCTTGATGGTGAGGAAGCGGTCATAGGAATAGCGCACGTCCTCCGCGGTCAGCTCGCGACCGTTCAGCGGCGCCTTGTTGTGCCAGCGCACGCCTCGGCGCAGCTTGAAGACGTAGACGGTATCGCCCTGCCGCTCCCACGACTCGGCCAGGTCGCCCTCCACCGGCTGGGTGCCCGGCCCCACCGCCGACCCGGCCTTGACCTTGACGAGCCGGCTGTAGGCGAACGACAGCGGGATCATGGTGGAGAACGCCAGCGTCAGGTGCGGATCGAAGTGCACGGGAGGCACGTGCGAGCGCAGCCGGAACCGGCCGCCCCGCTTCGGGCTCTGGGCGTCCGCGGGCCCCGCGGTCACCAGACCCGCGGTCGCCCCGAGGGCGAGGCCTGCGCCTCCCAGCTTGAGGAGCTCGCGGCGGGTCAACGAAGGCAGCTGATGCATGGATTCCTCCTGGTGATGAGCTTCTAGCGATCGAGCCAGGCGGCCATCAGCCGGCCGCCGTAATCGTATCCGAGATTCGGGCCGTAGTTGACGAGCGCTCCGTCCCAGACCGCCACGTACACGCCGGACCAGAGCTGCACGTAGTATTGCTGCTTGGCGATGTGACGCTGCGCTTCGAAGATGATCTCCCGCCGCTTGGCCGGGTCGAGCGTGCGGCGCTGCCGTACCAGCAGGTCGGCGAGGACCGCGTCGTTGATGTACCCGTGGTTCTTCAGCTCGCCGGGATAGTACTGGCCGAAGAGGAAGTTGTCCGGCTCGAGGAACGGGGTCTGGGGGCCGAGGGCCATCGATTCGTACTTGCCGTAGAACGTACTGGAGATGTACGCCCCGTACTCCTTGGTGTTCAGCTTGGCCTCGATGCCCACGTCCTTGAGGTTCTTGAGCACGAGCTGACAGGTGTCGATCAGCACCTGGGAGCCGTACGTGGTGAAGTCGATGGTGACCGGAAAGCCCTTGGGGTGGCCGGCCTCGGCCAGGAGCTTCCGCGCGGCGGCGGGATCGTACTTGAAATACTGGGCGCCCTCTCCCAGCTGCTCGGCCGGGATGGACCACTCCTTGAGCGCGGCCGGCACCGCCGGATTCAGCACGCCGACCCCTTCGGCGACCGCGTCGATGATGCCCTTGCGATCGATGGCCAGCGACAGCGCCCGCCGCACGCGCACGTCGTTGAACGGCGGCTTGTCGTTTCGGAAGTAGAGGTGGGTCATGACGTTGGAGGGAAACTCCGCGGTCTTGAGCTTGGGCCGGCGCTGCTTGAGCGGGTCGGTCATCTGCACCCAGTCGACCCGGTTGATGGTGCCCGGGAACTCCCAGCCGAGGTCGTACTTGCCCGAGATGAAGGCGGCCATGCGCGAGGCGTTGTCCTCGTCGACGAAGGCTTCCACCCGCTCCATGTACGGCAGACCGGTGACGAAGTAGCTCGGATTCCGCACGAGGGTGTACCCCACGTTGGGCCGGTAGCTGTCGAGCATCCACGGGCCGGTGCCCACGGTGGCTTCGGGCTTCTTCAGGTCCCCGAACTTCTCCACGCACTCCTTCGCCACGATGCAGACCGCGTTCGGGTTGGCCAGGACGTCGAGGAACCAGGCGTACGGCTCCTTCAGCGTGAATTTGACGGTGTACCGATCGGGGGCCTCGACGCGCTCGAGGGCCGCCAGCATGTAGGCGTTGGCGTTGCCCTTGACGGTGCGGAACCGCTCGATCGTGTAGACGACGTCCTCGGCGGTCAGCTCCCGGCCGCCCACCGGCGGCTTGTTGTGCCAGCGCACGCCCTTGCGGAGCTTGAACACGTAGGTGTTCTCGCTGGGCTGGCTCCAGGACTCGGCCAGGTCGCCCTCGATCGGGAAGGTGCCGGGCACCACCGCGGGGCCGGCCTTGTGCTTCACGAGACGGCTATGGGTGAAGGAGTACGCGATGTGGGTCTTGTACGAAACGGTCAGGTGGGGATCGAAGTGCGGCGGATCCCAGAGACGCACGCTCAGGGTGCCCCCGCGCTTGGGGGTCTGACCCCACGCCGGCCACGGCGTGGTCGTGGCGGCGAGGGCGGCGGCGCCCCCCACCTGGAGCAGCGCGCGGCGGCTCAGCGACAAGCGGGTGACGTCCGGCGTCATCTGTTGTCCTCCCAGTCGTGTTGATATGAGATGCGGGCAGCAGAGGGCCAGAATTTGCGCCAATCTGGGGGCAAACCCCCAGAAAGTCAAGCAAGATTTCTGTCAGGCCTTCAGGTGCTTGTCGAAGAAGGCCAGACAGCGCTTCCAGGCGTCCTCCGCGGCCTCCTTCTTGTAGACCTGCGGGCGGTCGTCCGAGAAGAAGCCGTGGGGTGCGCCCGGGTAGAGGACGAACTCGACGTCGGGATTGGTCTTCTTCAGCTCGGCCTCGAAGCGCTTCACGTCCTCGCTCGGGATCCCGGTGTCCGCCTCGCCGTACAGGCCGAGCACCGGCGCCTTGATCTTCGACGCCAGACTGAACGCGTCCACGCCGGGGGCGTCGGAGTACGTGCGCTTGACGTGGCCGTACCACGGCACCGCAGCGGTCACGCCGGGGTACTCGGCCGCGGTGTGCAGGGTCAGCGCTCCGCCGCCGCAGAAGCCGGTGACGCCCAGGCGATCGGCCCGCGCCCACGACTGCTGCTTGGCGTAGTCGGCCGCCGCGCGGATGTCGCCCAGGTACTGGGCGCGCGTCACCTTGGAGGAGATCTGGCCCATCTCCTGGAAGTTCTTGCCCTGCATCCCGCCCTCGCGCGAGTACAGCTCGGGGGCGATCGCGTAGTACCCGGCCTGGGCGAACCGGCGCACCACGTCCTTGTTCTGCTCGGAGTTGCCGGTGAAGCCGGAGATGACCACCACGATCGGGTAGCGGCCCGGCGCCTCGGGGCGGGCGTCGTAGGCCGCGATCATGGTCCCACCCGATGGGATCTGGATGTCGCGCGCGGTGATGCCCTTGCTGTCGGTGGTGATCGCCTGGGCGAGCACGATGCCCGGCGTGAGGACGCCTCCGACGGTGGTGAAGGCGCCGAACCTGAGCACTTCCCTGCGGCTGAGCGGATTGGCCATGGCGTGTCCTCCTTGGCAGGAACTAACTGGCCGCAGCGGCTTGGGGTTCCTGTCTCGGTCGGTCTGGTCGTCCCCGGACGTCAGGCATCGCTCCGGGAGCGGGAGGACTTGCCGGATCGCTTCGGCGCCGGGCGGAGCCGCGGCGGCACCGGGGCCTTCCACCAGCCGAGCTCGCGGCCCGGCCCGCGGCCGGGCGCGGCCACCATGAGCACCTTGGCGTCCACCCGGCCGACGTTCTTGCCCATGTGGGGGATCTCGGCGTTGAAGTACAGGCAGTCGCCGGCCTTGAGCGGGATCTGCTCGTCGCCGAGCTGGAACAGGATCTCGCCCTGGAGCACGAACGTCAGCTCCTCGCCCTCGTGCGCGGTGAGCACGTCGGCCCGGTTCTTCACCGGGAAGGTGAGCACGAACGCGTCCATGCGCTGGCCCGGCCAGGCGACCGCCATCGGCTGATAGGTGTAGCCGGTGGCGGGCACCGCCTGCGGCCTGCGCCGCTGGCTCGCCCGCACCAGCGTGTAGTGCTGGGTCGCGGTGGTCCCGGCGGCGTCCTGGAAGAGCTGGCCCAGGTCGATGCCCACCGTGCGGGTGATGAGGATGAGGTTGGCGATCGAGGTGGAGACGCGGCCGCGCTCGAGCCGCGAGAGGAAGGGCTCGGAGAGGCCGGTCTTCTCGCTCAGCGCGCGCAGGGTGAATCGCCGGGTCCGACGCGCCTCGCGCAGCCGCGCCGCCACCGCCTGCACGAGCTGCCGGGTCTCCGCGCTTTCGTCCAAGGCAATGTCCGCTTGCCGCAGAAGAAACCACTCGGGTATGCTCCCTGTCAAGCGCCGAGAGGCGCACACGCTGGATCCACGAGGAGGTTTTGCATGCGCGCATCCCGTCTCCTGGCTCTCTCCGCGGCCGTCCTGCTGCTCGCGCTGGGGGCGGGGCCGGTCTCGGCCCAGGCGCCGATCAAGGTCGGCGACATCAACTCCTACAGCGGCATCGGCGCGCCGTTCACCGGTCCCTACCGGGCCGGCGTCGAGATGGCGGTCGAGGAGATCAATGCCAAGGGCGGCGTGCTCGGGCGCAAGCTCGAGGTGGTCTTCCGCGACGACAAGGGTCAGCCCGCCGAGGCGGTGAAGCACGCGCAGGAGCTGGTCGAGTCCGACAAGGTGGTGATGATCACCGGGAGCTTTCTCTCCAACGTGGGGCTCGCGGTCTCGGACTGGGCCAAGCAGAACAAGACGATGTTCCTCGCCGCGGAGGCCCTGACCGAGGCCCTCACCTGGTCCAAGGGGCACGACCACGCGGTGCGCCTGCGCCCCAACACCTACGAGCAGGGCCGCATGCTGGCCGACAAGGCCGGCAAGATGAAGTACGTCAAGTGGGCCACGATCGGGCCCAACTACGAGTACGGCAAGCGCGCCTGGGAGACCTTTCGCGATCGGTTGAAGGAGCTGAAGCCCGACGCGCAGGTCGTGGGCGAGCACTGGCCGACCCTCGGCAAGATCGAGCCGGGCCCGCTGGTGACCGCGATCCTGAACCAGAACCCGGACGCGCTCTACGTCTCGCTCTTCGGCAGCGACTGGCTCGCCTTCGTGCGCGAGGCGCAGAAGCGCGGCCTGTTCCAGAAGATGTTCGTGGTCGGCATCCTGCTGGGCGAGCCCGAGTACATCGATCCGCTCAAGCTCGAGGCGCCCGAGGGCATGCTGGTCACCGGCTATCCCTGGTACGACGTGAAGATCCCCGGCCACGCCGAGTGGGTCGCGCGCTACACCAAGCGGGGCGACAAGACGCCGGCGCTCGGCTCGCTGATCGGCTACGTCACCTATCTCTCGGTGGCCGAGGTGCTCAAGAAGGCGGGGGGCACCGAGACCCCGAAGCTGGTCGCCGCATTCAAGGGGCTCAAGGTCGACACCCCGATGGGCCCGATCACGTTCCGGGCCTCCGACGGACAGTCCACCATGGGCGCGTGGGTGGGGACCACCAAGGTCGACCCGCAGCGCGGGGTCGGCATCATGGTCAACCACGAGCTGATCCCCGGCGAGAAGGTGCTGCCGTCCGACGAGGAAGTGAAGAAGCTCCGCCCGGCCAACTGAGCCCGATCCCGCCCCCGATGATCGCCCGGTCCCTCTCCCCCGCCTCGGGGGAGAGGGCAGGGTGAGGGGGCACGCCCGCCATGTCCCTCCTCTTCGTCCAGCTCCTGAGCGGGCTCGCGAACGCGATGTTCCTGTTCCTGATCGCGTCGGGGCTCTCCCTGATCTTCGGGGTCACCCGCATCGTCAATTTCGCCCACGGCTCCTTCTACATGCTGGCCGCCTACCTGACCTACTCGCTCGCCGCGATGCTTCCCGGCGGCGCCGCCGCCTTCTATCTCGCCGTGCTCCTCGCCGCGCTGGCGGTGGCGGCCTTCGGCGGGCTGGTCGAGGTGCTGCTGCTCCGCCGGGTGTATCGGGCCCCCGAGCTGTACCAGCTGCTGCTGACCTTCGCGCTGGTGCTGGTGGTTGCCGATGCGGTCCGCTACATCTGGGGCGCCGACAACAAGACGGGCCCCGCGGCCCCGGGGCTCGCCGGCTCGGTGGCGGTCGCGGGCCAGCTCTTCCCCTCGTACGATCTGGCGATCATCGCGTTCGGCCCGCTGGTGGCGCTCGGGCTCTGGCTGCTCTTCCACCGCACGCGCTGGGGCATCCTGATCCGCGCGGCCACCCAGGACCGGGAGATGGTGGCCGCGCTCGGCGTGGACCAGTCGCGGCTGTTCACCTCGGTGTTCGTGCTCGGCTCCTTCCTGGCCGGCCTCGGTGGCGCCCTGCAGGTGCCGCGGCTGGCGCTCACCACCGTGATGGACACGTCGATCATCGTGGAGGCGTTCGTGGTCGTCGTCATCGGCGGCATGGGCTCGGTGTGGGGGGCGCTGCTCGCCTCGCTGCTCATCGGCGTGCTCAACGCCTACGGGGTCCTGCTGCTGCCGAAGAGCGCCATCGTGCTGATCTTCGTGGTGATGGCGGTGGTGCTGATCGTGCGCCCGTGGGGCCTGCTCGGGCGGCCCGAGATCCAGCTGCGGCCGCCGGGCGGGGGTGCGGTCCCCGGGGTCGCGCCGCGCCGGGTTCATCCCGCGTGGCTGCTCGGCGCTCTCGTCGTGCTCGCGCTCCTCCCGCTCGCGCTGCCCACCTTCTGGGTGTCGATCGTGGTCGAGATCTTCGCCTTCGCCCTCTTCGCGGCCAGCCTCTACCTGCTGATGGCGGTGGGCGGCATGGTCTCCTTCGGCCACGCGGCCTACTTCGGCCTGGGCGCCTACGGCGCCGCCCTGCTGCTCGAGCTCGCGGGCCTGCCGATGCCGGTCGCGTTCGTGGCCGCCCCGCTGGTCGCGGCGGCGGGCGCGGTGGTCTTCGGCTACTTCTGCGTGCGCCTCACCAGCATCTACTTCGCGATGCTCACGCTGGCCTTCGCCCAGATCGTCTACGCGATCGTGCACCAGTGGGACGAGGTCACCGGCGGCGACAACGGCGTCCTGGGCGTGTGGCCTTCCGCGTGGCTGGCCTCGCCGGCGCGCTACTACTACTGGGCGCTCGTCGCCGCGGTGGCCGGGATCGTCCTGCTGCGTCTGATCGCGGCGTCGCCCTTCGGGCTCACCCTGCGCGCCGCGCGCGATCACGCAGGGCGGGCCGAGGCGCTCGGGGTGAACATCCGGGCGCTGCAGTGGATCGCGTTCGTGGTGGCCGGCTTCGTGGCCGGCCTGGGCGGCGCGATCTTCGCCTTCCTCAAGGGCAGCGTGTTCCCGGTCTACACCGAGTCGCCCATGTCGGTGCAGCCGCTGGTGATGGTGCTGCTGGGCGGCGTGGGCTCGCCGTCGGGTCCGCTGATCGGAGCCACCGTGTACAAGCTGCTCGATACCATCATCACCCGCTACACCGACTACTGGCAGATCGTGCTCGGCGCGATCCTGATCATGCTGGTGCTGGTCTTCCCGCGGGGCATCGCGGGGGTGCTCGACGGGCGTCGGCCGTGAGTGCGACGCCGTCGCCCGCCGTTCCGCCGGTGCTCGAGACGCGAGGGCTCTCCAAGTCGTTCGGCGGAGTGCAGGCGGTGGCCGGCGTCGACCTCGTGATGCCGAAGGGCGAGATCCGGGCCCTCATCGGCCCGAACGGCGCGGGCAAGACCACCTTCTTCAACATGCTCACCGGGCAGCTGCGCGCCGACGCGGGGGAGGTGCGCTTCAAGGGCGAGCGCCTGAGCGGGTTGCCGCCCTACGCGGTGTGGCGCCGCGGAGTGAGCCGGACCTTCCAGATCACCGCCACGTTCGCCACCCTCACCGCGCTCGACAACGTGCGGGTGGCGCGCCTCTCTCATCGGGGCAAGACCTACTCGCTGCTGGAGCCCGCCTCGCGCCTGCAGAGCGACGAGGCGCGCGCGCTCCTCGAGCAGGTCGGCATGGGGGAGCAGGCCGATCGCCTCGCCGCGGTCCTCGCCTACGGCGACCTGAAGAAGCTCGAGCTGGCGGTGGCACTCGCCAACGACCCCGAGGTGCTGCTCCTCGACGAGCCGACCGCCGGAATGGCGCCCGCCGAGCGCGGCGCCCTCATGGCGCTCACCCGCGGCATCGCCCGCGAGCGCCAGCTCACCGTGCTGTTCACCGAGCACGACATGGACGTGGTCTTCTCCATCGCGGACCGGATCATGGTGCTGCACCAGGGCCGGGTCATCGCCGACGGCGCTCCCGCCCACGTCCGCGCCGATCCCGAGGTCCAGCGGGTCTACCTGGGCGAGGACGAATGAGCACCCTCTCGCTCGACCGCGTCGAGGCCGGCTACGGGCTCTCGCGCGTGCTCCACGGGGTGAGCCTGACCGCCCGGGCCGGGGAGGTGGTCTCGCTGCTCGGGCGCAACGGCGCGGGCAAATCCACCACGCTCAAGTCAATCGTGGGGCTGGTGGAGATCACGGGTGGGTCGGTGCGGTTCGACGGGCGGGAGATCACCCGCCGCCCGACCCACGAGATCAGCCGGCTCGGCGTCGGCTACGTGCCGGAGGACCGGCGCATCTTCGGCGATCTCACCGTCGAGGAGAACCTGGTGGTCGGCCAGAAGGGCGACGGCGTGTGGAGCGCGCGGCAGGTCTACCAGTTCTTCCCGAAGCTGCACGAGCTGGCGGGCCGGCGCGCGGGCAGCCTCTCCGGCGGAGAGCAGCAGATGCTGACGGTGGCCCGCACGCTCATGGGCAACCCGCGGGTGCTGCTGCTCGACGAGCCGTCGGAAGGGCTGGCCCCGGTGATCGTGCGGGCGCTGGGGGACCAGATCGCCGCGCTCAAGCGAGAGGGCTTGACGATCCTGCTCTCCGAGCAGAATCTCAAGTTCGCGGCGCGCCTGGCCGACCGCGCCTACATCATCGAGAAGGGCGAGATCTGCTTCGACGGGCCGATGACGACGCTGATGGCGGACGAGTCGCTGCGGCGCAAGTACCTGACGGTGTGAGGAGGGGCGCGTGAAGACCTTGATCAGGAACATCGGGCAGATCGTGTCGGGGGACATCGCAGCGCCCCTGCTCGACGGCGACACGATCGCGATCGAGCACGACAAGATCGTGGCGGTGGGCCGCGGCCTCGACGGCGACGCCGACACCGTCATCGACGCGCGCGGCACCACGGTGGTGCCCGGCCTCATCGACTCCCACTGCCACCCCGTGTTCGGCGACTTCACGCCGCGGCAGCGGACGATCGACTTCATCGAATCGGGCCTCCACGGGGGGATCACGACCATGATCTCGGCGGGCGAGGTGCACCTGCCCGGACGGCCGAAGGACATCGTGGGGCTCAAGGCGCTCGCGATCGTGGCCGCGAAGGCCTACGCCAACCAGCGGCCGGCCGGGGTGAAGGTGCACGCGGGTGCGCCGATCCTCGAGATGGGCATGGTCGAGGACGACTTCGCGGAGATGGCGAAGGCGGGGGTGAAGCTGGTGGGGGAGATCGGCCTCGGCTCGGTCCGGACCGGCAAGGACGCCGCCCCGATGGTGAAGTGGGCGAAGAAGCACGGCATGACCGTGACCATCCACACCGGGGGCCCGTCCATCGCGGGCTCCAACGCGATCAGCGCGGACGTGGTGCTGGAGGCCGATCCGGACGTGGTGGGTCACATCAACGGCGGCACGACCTCGATGAGCGAGCGGGAGATCGACGGGCTGGTCGCCACGCGGATGGCGCTCGAGATCGTCCACTGCGGCAACGGCAAGACCGCGCTGCACACCCTGCGCCGCGCCCGGGAAGCGAAGGCCACCGACCGGGTCATCATCGGTCTCGACGCCCCGTCCGGCACCGGGGTCGTCCCGCTGGGCATCCTGCGAGTGCTCGCTCACCTGGCCTCGCTGGGCGCGGTGGCCCCCGAGGAGGCGGTCTGCATGGCGACCGGGAACACCGCGCGTGTCTACAAGCTGCCGGTGGGAGTGATCGCGCCCGGACGCGAGGCCGACCTCTGCATCGTGGACGCGCCGATCGGCTCGCAGGGACGCACCGCGCTCGAAGCGCTCACCGTCGGCGATCTCTTCGGCGTCTCCATGATCGTCATCGACGGCCGGATCCGGATCGGGCGGAGCCGAAACACTCCGCCCGCCATGCGTGCGGCAGAGGTCGTGAAGGGCCACGGCCCCGCCGCGGGAGGACACTGATGAAGATTCGCAAGCTGCTGACGGTCGTGGAAGAGATCCAGGAAGACGGCGGGCGCCGTCTGGAGCGGCCGCTCCGGAAGGTCGCGGCGGTGGCGGTGATCGAGAACCCGTTCGCGGGCCGCTACGTGGAGGACCTGCAGGAGCTGGTGAAGACGGGCGAGGAGCTGGGCGATCTGCTCGGCCGACGCGCGGTGGCCGCGCTGGGGGCGCCGGTGCACTCCTACGGCAAGGCGGCCATCGTGGGCGCGGACGGCGAGTACGAGCACGCCGCCGCGATCCTCCATCCCACGCTGGGCACGCCGTTCCGCGCCGCGGTGGACGGGGGCAAGGCCATCATTCCGTCCGCCAAGAAGCTGGGCGGCCCCGGCACCACCATCGACGTGCCGCTCCACTACAAGGACGCCGCCTTCGTGCGCACCCACTTCGACGCGATGGAGGTGCGGCTCAACGACGCCCCCCGCGCCGGCGAGATCCTGGTCGCCCTCGTGGTCACCGACGGCGGCCGGCCCCACGCGCGAGTCGGCGGCCTCACCGTCGCGGAAGCGAAGAAAGAGGATGGCCTCCGATGAGCCCCGAAGGGGCGAAGAGGCCCAACCGCATCGCGAAGAAGATCGCCGCAGCGCGACCTGAAAAGAGAAGTCACGGAAGCAACGCGGCAGCGCGCTCCAAGATGAGCGCCAAAGGCGCGAAGAGGCCCAACCGCACCGCGAAGAAGATCGCCGCAGCGCGACTTGAAAAGAGAAGTCACGGAAGCAACGCGGCAGCGCGCGCCAAGAAGAGCAGTGGGAAAGACCGCGCGCGCGTCCGCGCCGACCGCTCCATCCACGACATCTCCCCGCTGCCCAAGACCGGCGACCTGAAATTCGGCCTGCGCCTCCCGAGCTTCGCCCTCGGTGCGAAGACGGCCACCCTCGCCGAGATGGGCGCCTACCTGCGCCGCGCCGAGGATTTGGGCTTCGACTGCGCGGTCAGCATCGATCACCTGCTCCTCACCCCGCCGGCCTACTCGTGCACCTGGCTCGAGCCGCTCGCCCTGCTCTCGGCGCTGGCCGGTATGACCCGCACGATCAAGCTGGGGACCATGGTGCTGGTACTGCCGCTGCGCAACCCGGCGTACTTCGCCAAGGAGTGGGCCACCCTCGATCTGCTCTCGGGCGGCCGCAGCCTGCTCGGGGTGGGCGTCGGCTGGCACGAGCAGGAGTTCGCGCTGATGGGCGTGCCGCACAAGGAGCGCGGCCGCCGCATGGACGAGATGCTTGAGGCGGTCACCGCGCTGTGGGCCGGCGACAACGTGAGCTACGAGGGCCAGTACTACCGATTCCGCAACCTCACCATCGACCCCAAGCCGGTGCAGACCCCGCATCCGCCGATCTGGATCGGCGGGGGCAGTCAGCCGTTCGAGAAGGTGTACGGCCAGACCGTCACCAACATCGACCCGGTGCTGCGCCGGATCGCGAAGTACGCGAAGACCTGGGTGCCGCACTCCTCCGCGACCGCGGACATGGTGAGGGGCGACTGGGAGAAGATCCAGCGCTTCATGGCCGACAACGGCCGCAAGCCCGGCGACATGAGCAAGGTCTACTCGAACTTCGTCTGGGTGCTGAAGAAGGGCGAGAAGCCGGAGACCGCGATCCCGCACTTTCAGACGTACTCGGGCATGGACCTACCCTACTGGAAGGAGTTCTATCTCCTGGGCGAGGCCGAGGAGCTGGCCGAGAAGATCTCGGCCAAGGTCGCCAACCTGGGTGGCTGCGAGTACATCGTGCTCAATCCGCTGAACTGGGGAATGGAGCAGCTCGAGCTGCTGGCCGGCGAGGTGCTGCCCCGCGTGGCGAGGCCCTGAGCTGAGCACCCCGGCGCCGCGCTACCTGGGCGCTCAGGTCAAGCGGCTCGAGGACCCGCGCCTGCTGGCCGGGCAGGGGCGGTTTCTCGACGACATCACGCTGCCCGGGCTGCTGCACGCCGCCTTCGCGCGCAGCGAGCACGCCCACGCGATGCTCCGCGGCGTGGATGCCGCGGCCGCCCTCGCGGTGCCCGGAGTCGAGACGGCCCTGACCGGGCGCGACCTCGAGGGGGTGATCGCGCCCATTCAGGCTCGGCTGGAGGCGCCGGGCTTCGCGGCCACGCCCTGGCCCGCGCTGCCCACGGATCGGGTGCGGTTCGTGGGTGAGCCGGTGGCGGTGGTGGCGGCGGTGACCCCGTACGCCGCGGTCGATGGATGCGCCCGGATCGCGGTGGAGTACGATCCGCTGCCCGCGGTGCTCGACGTGGACCGCGCGCGGGACCCGGGAGCGGCCCGTCTTCATCCCCAGCACGGATCGAACGTGCTCTTCTCGCGTCGCGGGCGCCAGGGGGACGTCGACGCCGCCTTCGCGGCCGCCGCCCACGTGGTGCGCGAGACGTTCAGCCACGACCGCTGCTCGGCCGCGCCGCTCGAGCCCCGCGGGTTGATCGCGCACTGGGTCGGTGACGCGCTCACCCTGTGGCTGGGCGTACAGACCCCGAGCCTCATCCGCACCGGGGTGGCGCGCGCCTTCGGCATGCCCGAGGCGCGCGTGCGGGTCGTCGTGCCCGACACCGGCGGCGGCTTCGGTCAGAAGATGTACGTGATGCCGGAGGACCTGGCGGTGGCCGCGCTGGCCCGGCGGACCGGGCGGCCCGTGAAGTGGCTCGAGACCCGCCGGGAGAACCTGGCCGCCGCCCCGCACGCCCGCCAGCAGCGGGTCGAGGTCGAGGCGGGCGCGGATGCGGCGGGCACGCTGCTCGCGCTGCGTGCCCGCGTCTTCGCGGATGCCGGCGCCTACCACATCTACCCGCTCACCGGCGCCCTCGAGCCGCTCGGCACCGCCTCGATCCTGCCCGGTCCCTACCGCACGCCGGCCTACGAGTTCGAGCTGGCCGCATTCGCGACCAACAAGCCGCCGATCGGCGCCTACCGCGGCGTGGGCATGACGATGGCCGCCTTCGTGATGGAGCGCACGCTCGATCTGCTCGCGGACCGGATGGGCCTGGACCCCGCCGAGATCCGCCGGCGCAACCTGATCCCGCGCGAGGCGTATCCGTTCACGTCGGCGACCGGCTTCGTCTACGACAGCGGCGACTATCCGAAGGCGCTCGAGCAGGCGCTCACGCTGGCCGACTACGAGGCCCGCAAGCGCGAGCGCGACGCCGCGCGCCGGACGGGGCGGCTCCTGGGCGTCGGGATCGCGTGTTACACCGAGTACACCGGCATGGGCTCGGAGACCTACCGTCGGCGCGGGCAGACCGACGTGCCGGGACACGAGGGCGCGACGGTGGCCATGGCCGCTGACGGCACCGTGACGTGCTACATGTCCTTCCCCTCGCAGGGCCAGGGGCACGCCACCACCACCGCCCAGCTGGTCGCCGACGAGCTGGGCGTACCGCTGGATACGGTGTCGGTGCGGCAGCCCGACACCGCCGTCTCGCCCGGCGGCAGCGGCACGTTCGCGAGTCGCGGCGCGGTGACCCAGCGCGGCGCGGCCGCGGTCGCCGCGGCCACCGTGCGGCGAGCGCTGCTGGCCATCGCGGGCCGGATGCTCGAGGCGAGCCCCGCGGACCTGCTGCTCCGCGACGGGCGGGTGAGCGTGCGCGGCATGCCGGACCGCGCGGTGGCGATCGAGGAGGTCGCGCGGGTGGCGCACACCCCGGGCGCGGAGGGGCGGCCCGAGGGGCTGACGCCGGGGCTCGAGGCCACCGAGCGGTTCGATCCGCCGGGCCCGACCTTCTCCGGGGCGGTGCACGTCGCCTCCGTCGAGGTGGACGGCGATACCGGGCGGGTGAGCCTCCGGGACTACGTGGTCGTGGAGGACTGCGGGCCGGTGATCAACCCGACCATCGTCGAGGGCCAGATCCACGGCGCGGTCGTGCAGGGCATCGGCGAGGCGCTCGGCGAGCGACTGGTCTACGACGAGAGCGGGCAGCTGCTGACCGGCACGTTGATGGATTACGCGCTGCCGGTCGCCGCGACGGTGCCGTCGTTCACCGTCTCACATCTGGAGACGCCCTCGCCGCTCACGCCCGGCGGCTACAAGGGCATGGGCGAGGGCGGCACCATCGGCGCGCCCGCGGCGGTGGCCAATGCGGTGGCCGACGCGGTGCGGCCGCTCGGCGTGGCGGTCACCGCGCTGCCGATCTCCGCCGAGACGCTCCGTCGACGCGATGGAGCCTAGCGCGGGTCGCCGGCGTCAGAGCTACGATCTCAAGCCGGAGGCCGGGCTCGTCCCGGCATCCGAGAAAGGACGATCATGAAGATCATCCTGGCCGCGGTGGTGGCGATATGGATGGGGCTGGGCGCGCTCGCGGTCCGTCCGGCCCAGGCCGACGACGTGAAGGTGTTCAGCGCGGGGGCGGTGCGTGCGATCGTGACCGACCTCGCCGAGCAGTTCCGGCAGGAGACCGGCACCACCGTGACGTTCTCGTTCGGCACCGCCGGCCAGACGCGGCAGAAGCTCCTGAGCGGCGAGCCGGTGGACGTGGTGATCCTGACCGACGCGGGCATCGACGACATGATCAGGCAGGGCGCGCTGGCCTCCGGGAGCCGCGCGGATCTCGCGCGCACCGGCATGGGGGTGGGGGTGCGCGAGGGCGCGCCGAAGCCGGACATCACCACCAGCGAGGCGTTCAAGACGACGCTGCTGAAGGCGAAGTCGCTCGTGTACGTGGATCCGGCGCAGGGTGCGACCAGCGGCGTGCACTTCAAGAGCGTGCTCGAGCGTCTGGGCATCGCGGACGCGGTCCGGAGCAAGACCCAGCTCGTGTCCGGCGGCTATCCCGCCGAGAAGGTCGCGAGCGGCGAGGCGGAGCTGGTGGTGCACCAGATCAGCGAGATCGTCCCGGTGAAGGGCGTGACGCTGGTCGGCCCGCTGCCGCCGGACTTCCAGAAGGTCACGGTCTACTCGGCGGGCCTGGCCGCCCGCAGCCCGTCGCCGGGGGCGGCCCGGGCCTTCGTCGCGTTCCTGACGCGTCCGGCCTTCAAGCCGAAGCTCGCGGCGGCCGGGCTCGACTACCGGTAGCGCCCGACGATCCGCTGGCGCAGGGCGATCAGGCAATAGAGGGAGGCGACCAGCTCGAGCGTCTCCTCCAGCAAGGGGCGCGGCAGGCCCATCGAGGCCATCATCCGGTTCATTCGTCGCTCGAAGAGCTCGGTGACGGCCAGGATCGCGACGGCCACGAAGAAGAGCCGGCCCCAGTCGGTGCGCAGGGCCGACCGGGCCCACGCGAGCAGCTCGGGCAGATGCCGGAGCGCGTAGACGGTGGCGGCGAGCGCGAGCCCGCCCACCACGACGACGAAGAGGATCTGGCGCCGGTGGCCCGCGCTCACGTCGCGCACGAGCCGATCGATCGTGATCCGGCCGGCGAGGAGCGTCGGCAGCTCCATCTCGCTCACCACCAGGAACGCGAAGCCGGCGGCGAGGAGCACGTCGGGAGCGCCGGTGCCTCCGCTCGCGCGCTCGAGCGCCGCGAGCCGCAGGCAGATCACGCCGGCCCCGGCCAGGCAGATGACCTGCAGCCACTCGGCCACGCCGTTCTCGACGACCAGGCGGTCGGCCAGGGGGACGTTCACCGCGGTCACGATCGCCATCACGCCGACGATCACCGCGGTGAGCGCGGCGGCCAGGCGATACAGGCCCGTTGGTCCCGCCCGTCCCGTGCTGCCCGGAAGCATGATGCTCTCCTCGAGGTGCAGGGTGGCGTGGCTGCGCCGAGTGTAGTGGCGATCCTTCGGAGCGTCAAATCGTCGTGATATCGTGCTGATCGTGTTCGCGTCGCCGGGAGCCATCGCGTTCGCGGCCGGACCGATCACCGTCCGGTGGTACGGCATCCTCATGGCCACCGCGATCCTCGTCGGCTTCTGGCTGGCCCACCGTCGCGCCGTCGAGGAGAACCTGCCCGCGGACGATCTCCTGCGGGCCGCCCAGTGGGCGGTGGTGGCGGGGCTGGTCGGCGCCCGCCTCTACGAAGTCGCGTTCAACTGGGACTACTACGGGCGCTATCCCGGCAAGATCATCGCGGTGTGGGAGGGCGGCCTCGCCATGCACGGCGGTCTCATCGTGGGCCCGCTGGTCGGGGTGCTCCTGGCGTGGCGGCTGCGCCTGCCGATCCTCCGATGCCTCGACGTGATCGCCCCCAGCATGGTGCTCGGACAGGCCATCGGGCGCTGGGGCAACTTCTTCAACGAGGAGGCATTCGGCCGTCCGACCGATCTGCCCTGGAAGCTCTACATCTCGCCGGCCCACCGGCCGCCCGAGTTCCGCAACGACGACTTCTTCCACCCCACGTTCCTCTACGAGTCGCTGTGGGACCTGCTGGTCTTCGTGATGCTCGTGTGGTGGGTGCGTCCGCGGGTGCGCCGCCATCCTGGCGCGATCTTCTTCTCCTACATCGGGCTCTACTCGGTGGGCCGCTTCTTCATCGAGTCGCTGCGGCTGGACAGCTTCTGGCTCGGCTCGCTGCGGGTGCCTCAGCTGGCCAGCGTGGCCGGCGTGCTGGTCGCGTTGGCCGGCCTCTTGTGGGTGCTCAGGCGGCCGCCCGTCGAGCCGGGAGAATCGACGCGGCCCGGCGGGGCTACGGGTACAGCCCGCGCGCCACGTGGGCGTCGGCGACCCGGCTGACGCCTTCCATCAGGGCGCCGGTCCGGAGATCCACCCCGTTCTTCTGGGAGGTCTGCCAGACGCGATTGAACGACCGGGCCATGATCTCCTGCAGCCGCGAGATGATCTCGCTCTCCTTCCAGAAGTAGTACTGCAGGCCCTGGACCCACTCGAAGTAGGAGACGACCACGCCGCCCGCGTTGCAGAGGATGTCCGGGATCACGGTGACTCCGCGATCGCGCAGGATCACGTCCGCCTCGGGGGTGGTGGGACCGTTGGCCGCCTCCGCGACGATGAGGGCCTTGACGCGATCGGCGTTGCGCGCGTGGATCACCGAGTCGACCGCGGCCGGGATCAGGACGTCGCAGGGCTGCTCGAGGATCGCCTCGTTGCTGATCGGCTCCCCGCCCGGGAAGCCGGCCACGCTGCCGGTCGCGGCCACGTGGGTCTGCAGCTGCCGGACGTCGATGCCGTCGGGGTTCCACACCCCGCCCTCGACGTCGCTGATGCCCGCGATGGTGCAGCCGTCGTTCCACAGCAGGCGCGACGCGGTGCCGCCCACGTTGCCGAAGCCCTGGAGCACGATCTTCTTGCCGCGCAGCTCCTGGCCCAGCGCCTTGGCCGCCTGGTACAGCACGAACACGATGCCGCGCCCGGTGGCCTCGCGGCGGCCCGCCGAGCCGCCGACGATGAGCGGCTTCCCGGTGACCACCCCGGGCACGCTCTTGCCCTGGGTCATCGAGTAGGTGTCCATCATCCAGGCCATGGTCTGCTCGTCGGTGCCCAGATCGGGCGCCGGGATGTCGATGTCGGGCCCGATCATGAGGATGATCTCGGTGGTGTAGCGACGGGTGAGGTGCTCGCGCTCCCGGGCCGACATCTCCCGCGGATTGCATCGGATGCCGCCCTTGGCCCCGCCGTAGGGCAGCCCCATCAGCGCGCACTTCCAGCTCATCAGCATCGCCAGCGCGGTCACCTCGCCGAGGTTCACGCCCAGGTCGTAGCGGAGGCCGCCCTTGGTCGGGCCGAGCGCGGTGTTGTGATGGACGCGGTAGCCGATGAAGACCTCGGTCTGCCCGCTGTCCATGCGGATGGGCACCGAGACCACCAGGGCCCGGCGGGGGAATCGCAGCCGCTCGTGGATGTCGTGATCGAGATCGAGGCGGGTCGCGACCTGGTCGAGCTGGGCCAGGGCGGTGCGGTGCAGCTCGGAATCGAACTCGGGCGAGTCGTGCATCGATCAGGCTCCTTCGTGGAGTCGCGGGTTCCGGGCGAGGCGCAGGACGGCGAGAGAGCGGCCGGCCAGCTCGTACCGCTCCCCGGTGCGGAGCGGCGGGCGCCCGGCCTCTCCGTCCCAATCGCGGGTGTCGAGCACCGGCGCCCAGCGCGCCCGACCTTCGTGGGCCGGCAGCACGAACGACACCGCCTCGTGGTGCGCGTTGAGCAGGAGCAGGAAGGTGTCGCCGACGATGGGCTCGCCCAGGTCGTCAACCTCTTCGATGGCGTCGCCGGACAGGCGCAGCCCCAGGCAGCGGCCGTGGCTGTTGCTCCACTCCTCGTCGGTCATCTCGTGCCCGTCCGGGCGGAACCACGCCAGATCCTTGACCGCTGAGCCCTGGATGCGGCGGCCCTGGAAGAACGTGCGGCGGTGGAACACCGGATTCGCGCGCTTCAGCTGGATGAGACGGCGCGTGAAGTCCATCAGCCGATGCCCGGTCTCGGCGGGCGGCCAGTGCAGCCACGAGATCTCGTTGTCCTGGCAGTAGGCGTTGTTGTTGCCGTGCTGGGTGTGCGCCATCTCGTCGCCCGCGACCAGCATCGGAATGCCCTGGGAGAGGAAGAGAGTGGCCAGGAAGTTGCGCATCTGCCGCTCCCGCAGCGCGATGATCTGACCGTCGTCGGTCGGCCCCTCCACGCCGCCGTTCCACGAGTTGTTGTCGTCGGTGCCGTCGCGGTTGTCCTCGCCGTTGGCCAAGTTGTGCTTGCGGTCGTACGAGACGAGATCGGCGAGGGTGAAGCCGTCGTGGGCGGTGACGAAGTTGACGCTCGCGTGAGGCCGGCGGCCGCCCGTCTCGTAGAGATCGCTCGACCCGGTCAGCCGGAAGCCCAGCTCCGCGACCTGGCCCTCGTCGCCCCGCCAGTAGCGGCGGATGGTGTCGCGGTACTTGGCGTTCCACTCGGCCCATCCCACCGGGAAGTTGCCGACCTGGTAGCCCCCCTGGCCGAGATCCCACGGCTCGGCGATGAGCTTGACCTGCGAGATCACCGGGTCCTGATGCACCACGTCGAAGAAGGCGGAGAGCCGGTCCACGTCGTGCAGCTCGCGGGCGAGGGCGGCCGCGAGGTCGAAGCGGAAGCCGTCCACGTGCATCTCGAGCACCCAGTAGCGCAGGCTGTCCATCAGGAGCTGGATGGTGCGCGGGTGCCGCATGTTCAGCGTGTTGCCGCACCCGGTGTAGTCGACGTGGTAGCGCAGGTCTTCCGGGTCGAGGCGGTAGTACGCGGCGTTGTCGATGCCGCGGAAGCAGAGGGTGGGGCCGAGATGATTGCCCTCCGCGGTGTGGTTGTAGACCACGTCGAGGATCACCTCGACGCCGGCCCGGTGCAACGTCTTCACCATCTGCTTGAACTCGTCGACCTGCTGGCCGAGGTGCCCGGAAGAGGAGAAGCGCGAGTCCGGACAGAAGAAGCCGATCGAGTTGTAGCCCCAGTAGTTGGTGAACCCGCGATCGGCCTGGTACTTCTCGGTGACCGAATGGTGAACGGGCAGCAGCTCGACCGCGGTCACCCCGAGCTCGGTGAGGTGCCGGATCGCCGCCGGCGAGGCCAGCCCCGCGTAGGTGCCGCGCAGCTCGGACGGGACGTCGGGGTGCAGGCGGGTGAAGCCCTTGACGTGCGTCTCGTAGACGATCGTGTTCGACCAGCGGGTGAGCGGCGGGCGGTCGCCCTCCCAGTCGAAGGTGGTGTCCACCACCACGCTCTTGGGCAGGTAGGGCGCGCTGTCCCGGTCGTCGGGCTTGAGATCGCCGGCGCGATCCCCGATGCGGTAGCCGAAGAAGGTGTCGCTCCAGTCCAGCGTGCCCGCGATCGCCCTCGCGTAGGGATCGAGGAGGGCCTTGGCCGGATTGAAGCGATGGCCCTGCCGCGGCTCGTAGGGGCCGTTCACCCGGTACGCGTAGAGCGCGCCCGGGCGCAGCCCCGGGACGTAGACGTGCCAGACCTGGTCGGTGCGCTGCTCGATCCGGATCTGGCGGATCTCCTTGCCCGGATCGCGCTCGTCGTACAGGCAGAGCGCCACCGCGGTGGCGTGCTCGCTGAAGAGGGAGAAGTTCACGCCTCCGCCGTCCCACGTGGCCCCGAGCGGGTAAGGCCGACCCGGGCGTGGGCGCGGCACGTCGTCGGTCATGTGCGCGCCGCGGTCACGCGGGAACGAGCCAGACCGCGGCCAGCGGCGGCAGGGTCAGCACCACCGAGTGCGGCTGGCCGTGCCACGGCGTCGGCTCGCTCGGCACCCCGCCCGAGTTGCCCACGTCGCTGCCCCCGTACAGCGCCGCGTCGGTGTTGAGGATCTCGCGGTAGTAACCGGGCCGCGGGACCCCGACCCGGTAGCCCTGCCGCGTGAGCGGGGTGAAGTTGCACGCGCACAGGAGCAGGGTCGTCTGGTTGCGGGCGAAGCGGCAGAAGGTGACCACGCTCTGCTCCCAGTCGCTGCAGTCCATCCACTGGAAGCCGGCCGGCTCGAAGTCGACCTCGTGCAGCGACGGATCGCTCCGGTAGATGCGGTTCAGGTCCTTCACCATGCGCTGGACGCCGCGATGGAAGGGTCCCATGTCGAGCAGCCCCCAGTCGAGCGCCCGGTCGTGATTCCATTCGTCGGACTGGCCGAACTCGCCGCCCATGAACAGCAGCTTCTTGCCCGGATAGGCCCACATGAACGCGTAGAGCAGGCGCAGGTTGGCGAACCGCTGCCAGTCGTCGCCCGGCATCTTGCGGGCGAGGGAGCGCTTGCCGTAGACCACCTCGTCGTGGGACAGCGGGAGCACGAAGTTCTCGCTCCAGGCGTAGAGCAGGCCGAAGGTGAGCTGGTTGTGGTGGTACTTCCGGTGCACCGGCTCGTGCTGCATGAACTCGAGGATGTCGTGCATCCACCCCATGTTCCACTTGAACCCGAAGCCGAGGCCGCCCAGGTACACCGGCCGGGAGACCTGCGGCCACGCGGTGGACTCCTCGGCGATGGTGGTCGCGCCGGGCTCGCCGCCGTAGACGACCTCGTTCATCCGCTTCAGGAACGCGAGCGCCTCCAGATTCTCCCGTCCGCCGTACTCGTTGGGCACCCACTCGCCGGCTTTCCGAGAGTAGTCGCGGTAGATCATGGAGGCGACCGCGTCCACCCGCAGCCCGTCGATGTGGTACCGCTCCAGCCAGAACACCGCGTTGGCGATGAGGAAGTTGGCCACCTCGCGGCGGCCGAAGTTGAACACGCGGGTGCCCCAGTCGGGGTGATCGCGCAGGTGCGGATCGTCGTGCTCGTAGAGGTGGGTGCCGTCGAAGTAGGAGAGGCCGTGCGCGTCCTTCGGGAAGTGGGCGGGCACCCAGTCCATGATCACGCCGATGCCGCGGCGGTGCAGGATGTCCACGAAGGCCATGAAGTCGGCGGGGGTGCCGTAGCGGCGGGTGGGCGCGTAGTAGCCGAGGGTCTGATAGCCCCACGAAGGGTAGTACGGATGCTCGGTGATCGGGAGCAGCTCCACGTGGGTGAAGCCCATCTCGCTCGCGTAGTCGGCGAGCCGCTCGGCGAGCTCGCGGTAGCCCGGGATGCGACCATCCGGGCGCCGCCACGAGCCGAGGTGCACCTCGTAGATCGCCATGGGCCGCGTCAGGGCGTTGCGATGCTTGCGCTCGTCCATCCACTCCGCGTCGCCCCAGGCGAAGCCGCTCAGGTCGGTCACCGCGGAAGCGGTGCGCGGCTCCTCGGCCTCGAAGCCAAACGCGAGCGGATCCGTCTTCAGGGCGAGGAGCGCGCCGTCGCGGCCGAGGATCTCGTACTTGTAGCGGGCGCCCACCGCGACCCCGGGCACGAAGATCTCCCAGATGCCGTGGCCCGGGTGCAGGCGCATCGGCTGGCGCCGTCCGTCCCAGCCGTTCCAGTCGCCCACCACGCTCACCCGCCGCGCGTTGGGCGCCCACACCGCGAACCGCACACCGTCGACGCCCTCGTGGCGGATGGGATGGGCGCCGAGCCGCTCGAAGAGCCGGTAGTGGGTGCCCTCGCCGAGCAGGTGCAGGTCGTACGAGGTGAGCGTCGGCCCGAAGCGGTAGGGGTCCTCGACCTCGGCGGCCTGTCCTTGCTCGTCCACGACACGCAGCCGATACGCCACCGGCAGGCTGCCGCGGATTTCTCCCTCCCAGAACCCGACCGGATTGCGCGAGCGCAGCGCGGTCGAGGAGCCGTCGGGGAGCACCACCGCGACGGAGCGGGCGCCGGGCCGAAGGACGCGCACGCTGAGCGTTCCGTCGCGGGCGGCGTGGGGGCCGAGCACCGCGAAGGGGTCGCCGTGCTGACCGGCGACGATGGAATTGATCGCATCCGGGCGGAGCGGAGTGTGTGGCATGGTCGGTCGGTCCTGCGCCGCCCGCCGGGAACCGCGCGAGCGGGGTGTCTAGAACGAGCGGATCAGTCGCTCGACGCGCTCGTCGTGGCTCTGGAATGGGTCCTTGCAGAGAATCGTCTCGCGCTCCGGATCGTTGAGCTTGAGATAGACCCAGTCCACTCGGTAGTCCTTGCCCTTGAGGTTGGCCTGACGGATGAATTCGCCCCGCAGCCGGGCCCGCGTGGTCTGCGGGGGCACATGCTTGGCGCGCTCGATGGATTCATCGTCGGTGATGCGGTCCACCAGGTCGCGACGCACCAGACTGAAGTACAGCCCCTTGTCGGGCCGGATGTCGTGGTACTGAAGGTCCATGAGCGAGACCTTGGGGTCCCGCCAGGACAGACGGTTCTTCTCCATGTAGGCCTGGATCAGCTGCTGCTTGATCACCCAGTCGACTTCCCGGTTCAGCTGCATGGGATCGTCGGCGAGCTGCTCGATCACGTAGGTCCAGCGGGCGAGCACGTCGCGGGTGATCGGATCGGCGTCGATGGCGGCCACGTAGCGGGTCGCGTGCTCGAGGTACTCCATCTGCAGCTGCAGCGGGGTGATGGCCCGGCCGTCCTTCAGCCGGATCGTCTCGCGCAGCGTCGGATCGTGACTGATGTCCCGGATGGCCTGCACCGGGGACTGCAGGCTGTAGTCCCGGTCGAAGTGGCCATCCTCGATCATGTCCAGGATGAGCGCGGTGGTCCCCACTTTCAGGTAGGTCGCGACCTCGGACATGTTGGAGTCGCCCACGATCACGTGCAGGCGGCGATACTTCTCGGCGTCGGCGTGCGGCTCGTCGCGGGTGTTGATGATCGAGCGGGACGAGGTGGTGGCGCCCGAGATCTCCTGGCAGATGTGCTGGGCCCGCTGCGAGAGGCAGTAGTGGAAGCCGCGCGGAGTCTGCAGTACCTTGCCGGCGCCCGCGAAGATCTGCCGGGTCACGAAGAACGGGATCAGGCCTTCGGCCAGGCGCTGGAACGAGACGTCGCGGCTGACCAGGTAGTTCTCGTGGCAGCCGTACGAGTTGCCCGCGGAGTCGGTGTTGTTCTTGAAGAGCAGGATGTGACCGGAGATGCCGTCCTCGCGCAGCCGCTTCTCGGCCTGGTGCAGCAGGTCCTCCACGATCCGCTCGCCCGCCTTGTCGTGGATGACGAGATCCGCGATGTCGTCACACTCGGGGGTGGCGTACTCGGGATGGAAGCCGGTGTCCAGGTAGAGCCGGGCGCCGTTCTCCAGGAAGACGTTGGCGTTCCGGGCCCCCGGGATCACCTTCTCGAAGAGGTACCGCGCCACGTTGTCGGGAGACAGACGACGCTGGCCGTTCAGGGTGCAGGTGAGGCCGTATTCGTTCTCGAGCCCGAAGATCCGGCGCTTCATGTGGCCCTCAGGGTAGCAGGGGAGGAGCCGCGGGGCAAGAAACCCCTGGGAGGGGACCTCGACGGCCCGGCCGGTCGAGGCTAGCTGGTTTCGCTGAGGAGCTGGTGCAGGACCTCGGCCGGGATGCGCCGGAACTTGCGGCGCTCCTTGGTGCGATCGAGCACCGCGACCTCGAGGTCGCGCTCGGTGAGGGTCTTGTTCTGGGTCACCATCAGGGCGCGCACGCCGAGCCGCAGGGCCTGGGAGAGATCCAGGCTGTCCTGGAAGTTGTCCTTCAGATAGCGGCGGATCTCCTCGGACTGCCCGCCCATCGCCGCGTAGTTCTTCTCGTCCTCGATCGTGCCGTCGTAGAGGATGTGGTAGATCTCGTTCTTGGTGCCGTTGTTGTCGCCGACCTCCACCACCAGCACCTCGACCTCGAACGGCTTGATGTCCTGGGTGAAGATATTGCCGAGGGCCTGCGAGTAGGCGTTGGCCAGCGACTTGGCGCTGACGTCGCCCCGGCTGTACGAATAGCCCTTGATGTCGGCGTGGCGCACCCCGGCCACCCGGAGGTTCTCGAACTCGTTGTACTTGCCCACTCCCGCGAAGGCGATGCGGTCGTAGATCTCCGAGATCTTGTGGAGGAGGGTCGAGGGGTTCTCGGCCACCAGCAGCACCCCGTCGCGGTACTCGATGGCGACGATGGCCCGGCCGCGGGAGATGCCCTTGCGGGCATACTCCGCCTTGTCCTTCATCATCTGCTCGGGGGAGACGTAGTAGGGCAGCGGCATGGGGCGCGCTCGCGGGCTAGAGGCGGTTGCGGTCGTTGAGGATCGCTTCGCAGTGACGCCGGATCTCGTCGTCGGCGACGTCCGCGAAGCCGGAGCGGGTGATCGTCTTCACCGAGGGCACGATGCCCCGCTGCAGATCGGGCCCGCCGGTGCCGAGATCCTCGTCGGCCGCGTCGATGAGGGCCTCGATCGCCACCCGTAGGGCCTCGTCGCGGCTCATGTCGCGCTTGAAGCGCTTCTTGAGCGAGTCGCGCGCGTCCTTGCCGCCCGAGCCCTGGGCGAAGTAGTCGGTCTCCTCGTAACGGCCGCCGGTCACGTCGTACTTGAAGAGGCGGCCCAACCCGGAGCGCTCGTCGAAGCCGGCGAAGATCGGCACCACCACCAGGCCCTGCATGGCCATGGGCAGGTTCATGCGGATCATCTGGCCGAGCTTGTTGGCCTTGCCCTCGAGCGAGAGGTTCTCGCCCTCGACCTTCTCGTAGTGCTCGAGCTCGGTCTGGAAGAGCCGGGCCATCTCCATGGCCGGGCCCGCCGCCCCCGCGATGCCGACGCCGGAGAGGTCGTCGGCCTTGAAGATCTTGTCGATGCGGCGATGGGCCACCTGGTAGCCCTCGCTCGCCTGGCGGTCGCCCGCCATGATGACCCCGTCGCGGTACCGGATCGCCAGCACGGTGGTGCCGTGGGGCACCGACGGCGCGCCCGCGTCGTCCGCGCCGGACTCGGAGCGGCCCGGGAGGAGGTGAGGGGCCGCGCGATTGAGGATCTCGGCGAAGCTCGAGGTCGAATAGTCGAAGAAGGCGCCCTTCCAGACGCCGCCGGACCCGCGCTCCTCGAGCATCCTAGAAGTCGCCGCTCGGCTTGCCGAGATTGCGGAGCAGGTCGCCCGCGCTGGGCGATTCGTCGAAGAGCTGCCGCACGTGCGCCTCGGTGCCCCGGAGCGGCTCCAGCATGAAGATCTTCTTGAGCGGGCCTTCCTTCAGATCGAAGATCACCGAGTCCCACGAAGCGGAGACCACCTCGTCGGAATACTTCTGCAGGCACATCCCGCGGAAATAGGCCCGGGTGTCCTTGGGCGGGTCGTAGATCGCCTTGGTCACCTCGTCCTCGGTGGTGAGGCGCTCGACCGCGTCCGATTCCTCCAGCTTGTAGTAGAGGCCCTTGCTCGGCCGGATGTCGTGGTACTGCAGGTCGATCATGGCGACCCGGGAATCCGACCAGTCGCAGCCGTGCTTGGCCATGTAGTTCTCGATGATGTGCCGCTTGATCACCCAGTCGAGCTCGCGTTCCAGGCTCATGGGATCCGCGGCGAGGCGATCCAGCACCGACCCCCAGCGCGCCATCACGTCGTCGACCCACGGCTCGTGCTCGCGCTCGCGGTAGTAGCGATGGGCCAGGTCCAGGAACTCGCGCTGCAGATCCACCGCGCTGAGAGAGCGGCCGTCCTTCATCCGCATGACCTCGCGACACGAGAGGTCGCGCGATACGCGACGGTACGAGAGCACCGGGCTGTCCAGCGACAGGTCGCGGTCGATGAAGTCGTCCTCGATCATGCTGAGCACGATGGCCATGGTGCCGCACTTGAGGTAGTTGGAGACCTCACTCATGTTGGCGTCGCCCACGATGACGTGGAGCCGGCGGTACTTCTCGGGGTCGGCGTGCGGCTCGTCGCGGGTGTTGATGATGGGCCGGCTGTGCATCGTCTCCAGCCCCACCTCGGTCTCCAGGAAGTCGGCCCGCTGGGAGACCTGGAACTCGCAGAACTCGGTGTTGTTCTCCGCCCCCACCTTGCCCGCGCCGGTGAAGATCTGCCGGCTCACGAAGAAGGGGAGCAGGTACTGGACGATGCGGGCGAAGGGGACCTTGCGGTCCATGAGGTAGTTCTCGTGGGTGCCGTAGGAGTTGCCCTTCGAGTCGGTGTTGTTCTTGTAGATGAGGATGCGCTGCTCGGGGGGCGACACCGCCTCGGCCCGGGTGCGCGAGAGGTTCAGGATGCGCTCGCCCGCCCGGTCCCAGATCACGCAGTCGCGTGGGTTGGTCGTCTCCGGGGAGGAGTACTCGGGATGGGCGTGGTCCACGTAGAAGCGCGCGCCGTTGGAGAGGATGAGATTGATCAGACGCGACTCTTCCTTCGAGGGGACCTCCTTGTCCTCCATGTACTCGAAGCCGCGGGCGTCCCGCAGGGGACTCTCCGCCTCGTAGTCCCAGCGGATGCGGGAGGACCGGTAGGTCTCGTAGGAGTTGATCAGCAGCAGCGAGGAGAGAATCGGGTTGAAGTCGGGCTGGTTCTTGACCGTGATTCCGTATTCGGTCTCGATCCCCATCACCTTCGGAATCGCCATTGACGTCCCCGGGTCTTCGATCGTGCTGGGCATTGAAAGACACACGGCGGGGGGGAGCCCAGCGCTCCCCCCCGCCGCAGGGCCTACAGGTACTGGCCGGTATTGATCACGCGCTCGACGGCGCGCTGCTTTTCCTTCGTCTCGCCCATGAGCGGCTTCACGTACACGATCCGCTCGCCCTTCTTGCCCGCGATCTTGGCCCAATCGTCGGGATTCGTGGTGTTGGGCAGATCCTCGTTCTCCTTGAACTCCTCGCGGACCGCGTTGAGCAGGTCCTCGACCTTGATGCCCTTCTCGCTGAGCTGGATGTAGCGCTTCAGCGCGAGCTTCTTGGCCCGGCGCACGACCGACTCGATCATCGCGCCCGAGGAGAAGTCCTTGAAGTAGAGGACCTCCTTGTCGCCGTTGGCGTAGGTGACCTCGAGGAAGCGGTTCTCCTCGCCGAGGCTGTACATCTCCTCGATGGTGGCCGCGATCATGCGATCCACCGCGCCCTGCGTGTCGCCGCTGCTCTGCCGGATCTCGTCCTCGTGGATGGGCAGCTCGACGGTCATGTACTTGTTGAAGATGTCGACCGCGGAGGCGGCGTCGGGCCGCTCGATCTTGATCTTCACGTCGAGCCGGCCGGGACGCAGGATGGCCGGGTCGATGAGGTCCTGGCGGTTGGAGGCGCCGATGACGATGACGTTCTTCAGGTGCTCCACGCCGTCGATCTCGGCCAGCAGCTGCGGCACGATCGTCGTCTCCACGTCGGAGGAGATGCCCGACCCGCGGGTGCGGAACAGGGCGTCCATCTCGTCGAAGAACACCACCACCGGCACGTCCTCGGCGGCCTTCTCGCGCGCCTTGATGAAGATCTCGCGGATCTTGCGCTCGGTCTCACCGACGTACTTGTTGAGCAGCTCGGGGCCCTTGATGTTGAGGAAGAAGCCCTTGACCTTCTCGCCGCGCTTCTCCGAGATGCGGGCGGCCAGGTTGTTGGCGACCGCCTTGGCGATCATGGTCTTGCCGCAGCCGGGAGGTCCGTACAGGAGCACGCCCTTCGGCGGCGCGAGGTGGTGCTCCTTGTAGTAGTCGGCGTAGAGGTAGGGCAGCTCGACCGCGTCCTTGATGGTTTCGATCTGGCTGCCGAGCCCGCCGATGTCGTCGTAGGAGATGTCGGGCACTTCCTCGAGCGAGAGGTCCTCGACCTCGCTCTTGGGGAGCTTCTCGAGGAGGTAGCCGCTCTTGGCGTCGATGAGCAGGTGATCGCCGATCTTGAGCTTCACCTGGCGCAGCGGATCCGCGATGATGCCGACGCGGTCCTCGTCGGCGCGCTGGGTGACGATGGCGCGCTCCTCGTCCAGCACTTCCTTGAGCACCACGACCTCGCCCTGGATCTCGTAGCCGGCGGTCTCCACCACGTTCAGGCCTTCGTTCAGCACCAGCTCTTGACCGGGCTTGATCTCCTCGGCCTTGATCGACGGGTGGAGGTTCACCTTCACCTTGCGGCCCTGCGAGAGGATGTTGACGGTGGCGTCCTCGTTGATCGAGAGGAACACCCCGTAGGTCGAGGGCGGCGCGCAGAGCTTGTCGACCTCTTCCTTCAGCGAGGTGATCTGCTCGCGGGCCTCGTAGAGCGTGTTGACCAGCTTCTCGTTCTGGTTGAAGGCCTGGACGAGCTGGCGGTTGGCTTCCCGGAGCTTGTTCTCGAGGATCATGAACTCCTTGGGAGCGTCCTCGAGCTTCTTGCGGAGTCGGCCGGTCTCGGTCTCCAGGGAGCGAACATAGGCCTGAAGGTCCTGGACCTGTACCTCGTACTCGGTAAGGCGGCGCCGGTAATTCGAGTCGGTCATGGGGAGGAACTTCGAGAGCCCCTTCATTCCGTCGGACGCGGGCTCCCGGCTAGGATTGCCCTTCTTGTCGAACTCCTTCATGTTCGCCCATTCCTTTCCGGGTGAACCATCGGGCACTTCCGCGCGCGTCTCGCGTCGCGCTCCGCCCAAGCCTCCGAAAGGTGACCTCAGTATAGGAGCCCGTTTCGCGGTAAGTCAAGCGAATTGGCCCCTTTTTGCCCTCGCGAGCGCTTGATTTCATTTCACTTTCTCCGATTCCCTCCAGGGCGATCACCTATCGCACTCACCGAGTGAAACCGGGGCCCCTCGCGAGCGGTTCCTCGTCGTCTCGACCACCTCCTTTAACGCTTGACAGACGGAAAGCAGGTTCGGTGCCACGCACGATGACGCCGATGTGCCCCGAGCCGAGCGCATTCGCGCCTCGCGGGCGCCGATCGCGGGCCGGTGCGCTCAGACGATGACCAACGCTGATCAAACTGATGAGTCCTTGCGCACTGGAAAGTGTTCCGTCGTATAACCGTCTCGATGCGAGGCGCAGCTTCCACGCCACCACCCCGTCGTCTGCCGCGCGTTTTCTGTCGTATTGCGATGACGGTGGCGGTCACTTTGATGCTGGCCGGCCCCGCGGGCGCCCAGGGCGGCGCGCTTCGCGTCGGCCTGGCCTCCATTGCCGCATCGCTCGACCCGGCCACCGCGCTGGAAGGCTCGGTCGCGATCATCGCCCGCCAGATGTTCGACACGCTGGTGCAGTACCGCGACGCCAGCAGCGACATCGAGCCCGGCCTCGCCACCCAGTGGTCGGTCTCCCGCGACGGGCTGGCGTGGACCTTCCGGCTCCGCGACGGGGTGCGGTTCCATGACGGCACTCCGCTCACGGCCCAGCACGTGGTGGAGAGCCTGGCGCGCGTCATCCAGCCGGACGCCCCGCATGCCCCCAATCCCAATGCGGCGGCCCCACGGCTGGTCCGGGGTACGCCGGGCGTGATCAAGGGGATCCGGGCGGTGGACGCGCGGACCGTCCAGATCGGGCTGCTCCTGCCCTATGCACCGCTCCCGGCGGTGCTGGCGCACCCCGCGTTCTCGATCGTGCTGACCGGCAGCCTTGGCCAGCGCTGGATCGGCACCGGCCCGTTCGTGCTGACCGAGGCCAGCGAGGGCCGCGTGGTCCTCGACGCGAACCCGGGCTACTGGGGCGGCACTCCCCGGTCCACGCGCCTGGTCTTCCTCGCCACGGGCGAGGACGCGCGTGGCGAGGCGATGCTGGACTCGCTGGCCGTCGACGTCGTGCTCCTGTCGACGGCGCCGTCGCGGCCCTCGGGCGTGCTCTCGGTGCCGAGCTGGGGCATCGGATACGTGGCCCTGAACACGGAGAAGGAGCCGTTCAAGCTGGTAAAGGCCCGACGGGCGGTCGCCGCCGCGCTCGACCCGGCGCTGATCGCTCCCGCGGTCACCCCGATCGGGGTTCCGCTGCTGTCGTTCCTGCCGCTGGGAGTATGGGGGCGGCGTGACGGCCCGCCGGTGCTCGAGGCCAGCGCGGCGAACGCCAGGCGGCTCCTCGCCGACGCCGGCCTCGCCCGCGGAACGTCGATCAGCCTGCTGATCGGCGACGACGGCCAGCGCGGAGACCAGACGCGGGTCGCCGAGGCCATCCGTGCCTCGCTCGCCCCGGCCGGCATCACGGTGCCCATCCAGACCGAATCGCCCGAGGTGGCCCTTCGGATCGCCCGAAACGCCCAGCACCAGATGGCGCTCATCGAGGCCCGGGTCGAGGCCGGCGACCCGCATTTCCTCCTCTACCCGCTCTCCAGCAGCGAGGGCGCGACCAAGGGCGCCGCCGCGGTCAACCTGTCCTTCTATCGCAACCGGACCATGGACGACCTCCTGATCCGGGGCAGCCAGGTCTCCTTTCGACCCGAGCGGCAGCGGCTGTACTTCCGCGCCCAGACCATGCTCTCCGAGGAGGTGCCGTGGATACCGGTGTACGTGCGGCTTCACTGGGGGCGGGCGCGCGGCGAGGTGCGGAATCTGCGGCTGCATCCGAGCGGCAACCCGCGCTTCGACCGGGTCTGGGTCGATCAGCCGGGTCCGGGGGCGCCGTCCGCGCCCGGGAGCGGGCGGTGAGATGCGGCCGGCTCTCGCTCCTCTGCTTGCTGCTCTTGGTCGCCGGGCCCGCGCACGGTGCGGATGGCAAGCCGGCGGGGACCCTGCGCGGGGTCTTCACCGCGGACCCGCCGACGCTCGATCCCGCTCAGGCCACCGACACCACGTCGTCCGCGGTGATCCGGCAGATCTTCGACACGCTCGTGGAGCTCGACGATCGCCTCCAGCCGGGGCCCGCGCTGGCCGAGCGCTGGACGGTGTCGCCGGACCAGCGCGTGTACACGTTCGTGCTCCGTGCCGGCGTGAAGTTCCAGAACGGCCGTCCGATGCGGGCCGCCGACGTGAAGTTCTCCTTCGAGCGCGCGGCGCGCGGGAAGCGCCCCTGGGTGTTCGAGAAGATCTCGGGCGCCCTGGCCTTCATCAAGGGGCAGGCCGGCGCGATCGCGGGCATCCGGGTGGTGGACGAGCGCACGGTGGAGCTCAAGCTCGACGCGCCGTTCGCCCCGTTCCTCTTCCTGATGGCCTACGACGCGGCGTCCATCGTGCCCCGCGAGGAGACCGAGCGGCTCGGCCTCGCCTTCGCCACCCGGCCGGTGGGGAGCGGGGCCTTTCGCCTGAAGGAGTGGCGCCGCGACGACCGAGTGGTCCTGGAGGCGTTTCCCGAGCACTTCCGCGGGGCGCCCGGGCTCGAGCGCGTCGTATTCCGGATCATCCCGGCCGAGATCACGCGCTTCAACGATTTCAAGGCCGGCAACCTCGACGTGAGCGACATCCCCACCGGCCACTGCCGGGCGGTCAAGGCCGATCCGTCGCTGAAGGGCCAGGTCGCGATCTGGCCGACGCTCGGCACCCACGCGATCCGCTTCAACGTCGAGCAGCCGCCCTTCAACGATCGGCGCATGCGTCTGGCCGTCGCGCACGCCATCGATCCGACGGGTATCGTGGACGGGCTCCTCGAAGGCTGCGTCATCGCGGGGAAGGGGATCCTCCCGCCATCGCTGCCCGGCTACAACCCGAAGGTGACCGCACCCAGATTCAATCGAGAGCGGGCGCGCCAGCTCCTGGCCGAGGCCGGCCATCCCGGCGGGCGTGGGCTGCCGCCGATCACGTATCACTTCAATACCGGCGACCTCAACCAGCGCATCGCGGAGCTGCTGCAGGCGCAGCTGCGGGAGGTGGGCCTCACGCTGGAGCTGCGGCGGCTCGACTGGGCGGCCCACATCAAGGTCGTGGACGAGGGCGCGGTGACCATGTTCCGCCAGGGGTGGATCGCCGACTATCCGGATCCCGAGAACTTCGTGACGGTGCTGTTCCACTCGCGCAACGTCGGCGCGGCCGGCAACACCTCGCGCTATCGCAATCCGGAGCTCGACCGGCTCCTGGACCAGGCCGACGCGATGCCGGCCGGCCCCGCACGCACGAAGATCTACCAGGACGCCGAGCAGCGGCTGCTCGACGACGGCCTCTGGATCACGCTCTACCATTACGCGAGCCGCGCCCTCATCCGGTCCACCGTCAAGGGGCTCGAGCGCTCGCCGCTCTCCACCGCGCCCGAGTTCCTGGCCCCCCTCCGCAAAGTCAAGATTGAGTGAGCTGATCGAGCCGGCGGCCCGGCGCGTGCTCGCGCTGGTGCCCGTGCTGATCGGCGTCAGCCTGCTGGTCTTCGCGCTCACCGCGGTCGGCCTGGGCGACCCCGCCCGCGCCATGCTGGGCCAACGCGCCGATCCCGAGCTCGTGCAGCAGATCCGCCGCGACTACGCGCTCGATCAGCCGGTGCACGTCCGCTACGCGACCTGGATGGGGCGGCTCGTCCGCGGCGACCTCGGCACCTCGTATCATCAACAGCGGCCGGTGGCCGAGGTCATCGCCGAGCGGCTGCCTGCCACCGTCCACCTGGCTCTCGCCGCCACCGCGGTGGCGGTGGTGGTCGGCCTCGCGGCCGGCGTCGTGGCCGCGCTGCGGCCGGGGCGCCTGCTCGACCACGCCCTGATGACCGCCGCGGTGCTCGGCATCTCCACGCCGGTGTTCTGGCTCGGCATGATGCTGTCGCTGCTGTTCGCGGTGTGGCTCGACTGGCTGCCCGTGTCGGGCTACGGCGACGGCGCCTGGGCCAACCTGGTGCTCCCCGCCCTCACCCTGGGAGCGATCCACACCGGGACGATCGCGCGCATGACACGCTCGAGCCTGCTCGAGGTC
Organism: Candidatus Methylomirabilota bacterium; assembly: GCA_035315345.1. Lineage (NCBI taxonomy): Bacteria > Methylomirabilota (SeqCode) > Candidatus Methylomirabilota bacterium. The sequence continues at coordinate 28,843 of DATFYA010000008.1, read as the reverse complement.
GTGCGCCAGGAATACATCCAGGCCGCCCGGGCCAAAGGCCTCGCCGAGTGGCGCGTGGTGGCCAAGCACGCCCTCCGCAACGCGTTGATCCCGGTGGTCACGGTCATCGGCATCGGCCTCGCCGACCTGCTCGTGGGCGCGCCGCTCACCGAGACCGTGTTCGCCTGGCCGGGCCTCGGCCGCATGCTGGTCGCCGCGGTCGGTCAGCGGGACCTGCCGGTGGTCATGGGCGCGGTGCTGATCTTCGCGGTGATCTACGTCCTCGCGAACCTGCTGGTGGATCTCGCCTACCTGGTCATCGATCCGAGGATCGGCCGTGCCCGCTGACGCGCTGCCGCTTCCGGCAGGGCTGACGCGAGCGCCCAGGGCACGCTCTCGGCGCGGGCGCCTGGTGGTCGGCGCCGGGCTGGTCGCGGCCTTCGCGCTCTCCGCGCTGCTGGCCCCGTGGCTCTCGCCGTACGATCCGGCCGCGGTTCCCTCCGCGCTGACGCAGGGGATGCTGAGGGCGCCAAGCCCGTCGCATCCCTTCGGCACCGATGCGCTCGGCCGCGATCTGCTCTCGCGCGTGCTCCACGGCGGCCGCGTCTCGCTGGCGCTCGGTCTCGGCGTCGAGGTCGTGGCCGGGGCGATCGGTCTCGTCATCGGCCTGCTCGCCGGCTACTACGGCGGCTGGCGCGACTCGGCCCTGATGCGGATGACCGACGTGGTGATGGCGTTCCCCTCGCTGATCCTGGCCATCGGGCTCATCGCGGTGTTCGAGCGCCCGGGTCTGGACAAGGTCGCGGTGGTGCTGATCGCGCTCGGCTGGACCACGATCGCCCGGGTCGTCCGCGGCGAGACGCTGTCGCTCAAGGAGCGCGACCACGTCCAGGCCGCCCGCGCGCTCGGCGTCGGGCACGGCGCGATCCTCTTCCGCCACATCCTGCCGAACGCGCTCGGCCCGGTCATCGTGACCGCCACGATCGGCGTCGGCAGCAACATGATCGCCGAGGCGGGTTTGAGCTTCCTGGGGCTGGGCGCCCAGTCGCCCACGATCTCCTGGGGCACGATGCTCGCCGACGGCCAGACCTTCCTCACCTCCGCTCCCTGGGTCGCCTTCTTCCCCGGCGCCGCCCTCCTTCTCGCCGTCCTCGGCATCAACCTCCTCGGCGACGCCCTCCGCGACCTCCAGGACCCCCGCTTCAAACCCTGATCCCTCGCCATCGCAAGCCGACCGAGCCACTCAACTGCGGAACAACGCGCATAGAAGGAACACGCGGAAAAGGACGAGGCGCGAAGGGACCACACGCACGTCATCGCGGGCGTGAAGAGCCCACGAGTCAGGAAACCGAGCGGGAGGGAGGGAGCGGGCGGGGCGCGGGGGCCGCGGGCTGGCCGGCTGACCCGTTCCTCCGCGGTCAGCCTACAGCGAAGACCTCCAGATTGGGAACTACTCTCCCGGATAAACGAAGAAGCGGGCCGTGGTCAGAGGCCAGCCCGCGGCCCCCGCGCCCCGCCCGCTCCCTCCCGGCTAGCTGTGCTTGCGAAGCTCGAGCCGCCCGATCTGCCGCCGATGCACCTCGTCCGGCCCATCCGCGAACCGCAGCGTCCGCGAGTGCGCCCACATCGACGCGAGGGGGAACTCCTGGCTCACGCCGCCGCCGCCGTGCAGCTGCATCGCGCGCTCCACGACGCGTCCGGTGATGTTCGGCACCGCCACCTTGATCTCCGCGATCGCCTGCCGCGCGGCCTTGTTGCCCACCGTGTCCATCATGTAGGCGGCGTGCAGGACCAGCAGCCGGGCCTGATCGATCTCGATGCGCGACTCCGCGATGCGCTCGAGCGTGATGTCGTTGTCGGCGAGGGGCTTGCCGAAGGCGACCCGGCGCGTGGCGCGCCGGCACATCAGCTCCAGCGCCCGCTCGGCCACGCCGATCTGGCGCATGCAGTGGTGGATGCGGCCGGGGCCCAGGCGTCCCTGGGCGATCTCGAAGCCGCGGCCTTCACCCAGCAGCATGTTCGAGGCGGGCACGCGCACGTTCTCGAAGAGCACCTCGCCGTGGCCGTGAGGCGCGTCGTCGTACCCGAACACGGTCAGCATCCGCAGCACCTTGATGCCGGGGGTGTCGCGCGGCACCAGGATCATCGACTGCTGCTTGTACTTGTCGGGGTTCTTCGGATCGGTCTTGCCCATGAAGATGAGGATCCGGCAGCGCGGATCGCCGATGCCCGACGTCCACCACTTGTGGCCGTTGATCACGTAGTGGTCGCCGTCGCGCTCGATGCGCGACTCGATGTTGGTGGCGTCGGACGAGGCCACCTTCGGCTCGGTCATGGCGAAGGCGGATCGGATCTTGCCCTCGAGCAGCGGATGCATCCACTGCTTCTTGTGCTCCTCGGTGCCGTAGCGCTCGAGCACTTCCATGTTGCCGGTGTCCGGGGCGGAGCAGTTGAACACCTCCGGCGCGATCGGCGAGCGGCCCATGACCTCGCAGAGCGGCGCGTACTCGAGATTGGTGAGGCCGGCGCCCCGATCGCTTTCGGGGAGGAAGAGGTTCCAGAGGCCGCGCTCGCGCGCCTTGGCCTTCAATTCCTCCATGATCGGCGGCACCTGCCAGCGCGTCGGGCCCGAGTTGAGCTGGTCGTGGAAGACCTGCTCGTTCGGGAGGATGTGCTTGTTCATGAAGTCGTGCAGCTGCTCCATGTACATCCTGGTCTTCTTCGAGTACTCGAATTCCATGTGGGCCTCCCGGCGCCGGTGGGGTTCGCTCGTCCTCCGCGTCGCCCCAACCCTAGGACCCCGGGTGGCCGCTTGTCAACGGGCCCAGCCGCCGCCGCCGGCTGGACTTGGAGTGCCCGGCGTGATAGACAAATGCGAGACTTACGCGACATTCCGTGCCGACCATGCTCTCGATCTCCGAGACGGCTACCGAGATGGTGAACTGGGTGTTCCCCGAGCACGCGGGCGCGCCCGGCCAGATCCACGGCGGCCGGATGATGCAGTGGATCGCCACCTGCGGCACCATCGCGGCGGCGCGGGTGGCGCGCGGCAACGTGATCCTGGGCGCCATGGACGACATCGACTTCCTCCATCCGGTGAAGGTGGGGGAGGTGGCGGTGCTCCGGGCCCAGGTCGAGTACGTGGGGCGCTGCTCGCTCGAGGTCGGCGTGCGCGTCTACGCCGAGAAGCCGGCCACCGGCGAGCGGGCACTGACGCTGTCCTCCCATCTGGTGTTCGTCAAGGTGGACGAGCACATCAAGCCGGTGCCGGTTCCGCAGCAGGTGGCCCCGCGCGGGGCCGAGGAGGAGTCGCTCCATGCCGCGGCCGGGGAGCGGCGGGCGCGCCGGCTCGAGCGCTTCGCCCGTCGCGCCGAGCGCATGCGCGAGGTCGAGGACGACGTCCCCGATCAGCGCTGGCAGTTCGAGTCCTGCCGATCGGTGCTGCCGGAGGACCTGCTCTTCGGCAACACCATGTTCGCGGGCAAGCTCCTCCTCGACATCGACGAGGCGGGCGGCATCCTCTCGATGCGGTACTGCCGGGGCCTGGTCATGACGGCGTGCCTGGACGCGCTGGATTTCTACGCGCCCATCCATTCCAACGAGGTCGTGACGTTCAAGGCCGGGCTCAACCACGTGGGGACGTCGTCCCTCGAGGTCGGGGTGAAGGTGGTGAGCGAGGTGCCCTGGACCGGGGAGACCAAGCACGCCTGCACCGCCTACCTTACCTTCGTGCATCTGGGATCGGACCCGGCCGGACCGCTGCGGCCGCAGCCGTGCCGGCCGTTCACCCCCGCGACGCCGGCCGAGCAGCGCCGCTTCGCGCAGGCGGTCGAGCGCCGTGCCCGTCGGCTGGAGCGGGTCAAGTCCCTGAAACCATCCCTCAGCTCGTAGGAGAGTGGCATGTCTGGACATTCACGGTGGTCGCAGATCAAGCGGAAGAAGGGCAAGACGGACGTCCAGCGCGGGAAGCTCTTCTCCAAGATCCTGCGCGAGATCACGGTGGCGGCCAAGCACGGGGGCGGAGATCCCAAGGGCAATGTGCGCCTGAAGGCGGCCATGGAATCGGCGCGGGCGGCCAACATGCCCGCCGACAACATCAAGCGGGCCATCCAGAAAGGCACCGGCGAGCTGCCCGGCGAGTCCTACGAGGAGATCTCCTACGAGGGCTACGGCGCGGGCGGGGTGGCGGTGATGGTCCGGACGCTGACCGATAACAAGAACCGCACCGGGCCCGAGATCCGGCACATCTTCGAGAAGAACGAGGGGCGGATGGGCACCTCGGGCTGCGTGGCCTGGATGTTCGACCGCCGGGGGATGATCGAGGTGGACGCCCAGAAGGTGAAGGAGGACGATCTGCTCGAGAAGGCGCTGGACTCGGGGGCCACCGACGTCAAGCAGATCGAAAAAGTGTTCGAGGTCACCGCCAGTCCTGATGAAATGGAGCTGGTGCGCCAGGCGCTGGAGCGGCAGGGGATGCCGGTGCTCGAGGCGCGGGTGGACATGGTGCCGCAATCCACGGTGAAGGTCGAGGGCAAGGAGGCCGCGGCGGTGCTGCGGCTGATCGAGGCCCTGGAGGAGCAAGACGACGTCCAGTCCGTATACTCCAACTACGACATCGCCGACGAGGTCATCGACGCCATCACCGCGGCCTAGCGCGCTGCGCGTCATGGGGGTGGACCCGGGGCTCGTCGCCACCGGGTTCGGCGTGCTGGAAGCCGGCGGCGGCGGTGTCGCGGTGCGGGACGCCGGCGTCATCAGCACCACCGCCGGACAGCCCCTCGAGGCGCGGCTCAACGCGCTGCATCGCGCCATCCATCGGATCATCGAGGCGCAGGGTCCCGAGCTCCTCGTGGTCGAGGATCTCTACACCGAGTACAAGTTCCCGCGCACCGCGGTGCTCATGGGGCACGCCCGCGGCGTGATCTACCTCGCGGCCCGGCAGCTGGGCGTCGCGGTGGTGGCGCTCTCGCCCGCCGAGGTCAAGCGTGCCATGACCGGCAACGGCGCCGCGGGCAAGGCCCAGATGCAGCGGGCGGTGCAGACCGTGCTCGGGCTCCGGGACCTGCCGCGTCCCTCGCACGTCGCCGATGCCCTCGGCCTGGCCGCGAGCGGGATGTCGCGGATCACCGGGCGATGGCCGGGGCGCGGGGTTGGTCTGGTCGGGGCAGCCGGGGGTGGCGGTGCTGCGGGAAGCTTCTCTTCATCTGCGGGGGCCCAGACATGGCCCCCGCACTCCCCCAGCGGCGGACAACCCGTGCCTGGCGGACAGCCCGGCGCGATCTCCCGCCGGGGGGGCCGCGCGTGATCGCGTCGCTGCGCGGGCGACTGCGGCGCAAGCTCGAGGACCGCGTCGTCGTCGAGGCGGGCGGGGTGGGCTACGAGGTGTTCGTGCCGCCGGTCACCCAGCAGGAGCTGGTGCACCGCAAGGCGGCGGACGGCGACGCGGCCGACGAGGTGGCGCTGGAGATCCACTACCACGCGACCCAGAACCAGCCGCGGCCGGTGCTGATCGGCTTCACCTCGGAGCTCGACCGGGAGTTCTTCGAGAAGCTGATCACGGTCAAGGACGTGGGGCCCCTGGTTGCGGCCCGCTCGCTCGCCGCGCCGGTCGGCGAGATCGCGGCGGCCATCGCGCGGCAAGACGAGGGCTATCTGCGGCGCCTGCCCGGCATCGGCCCCCAGAAGGCCAAGAACATCGTCGCCCAGCTGCAGGCCAAGGTCGCGAAGTTCGCGCTCGCCCGGCCCGAAGCGGCGGCTCCCGAGCCGGCCGCCGCGGCCACGGTCGACGAGGAAGGCCTGCGCGGTCTGGTGTTCGACATCCTGGTCAAGCAGCTCGGCTACCGCCCGAGCGAGGCCGCGCCGATCATCACCGCCGCCGTCGCGCGGCGGCCGGGCGCGGCCACCCCCGAAGAGCTGCTCGACGAGATCTACCGTGGCGGACGCAAGAGCTAGCGCGGGCACCGCCGACGAGGCGCGCGTCATGAGCCGCGTCGCCCTGCCCGACGAGACCCAGGTCGAGCGCCAGCTGCGGCCGCAGCGGCTGCACGAGTACGTGGGCCAGCGGGCGGCGGTGGAGAGCCTGCGGGTGTCCGTCCAGGCGGCCCGGCAGCGCAGCGAGCCGCTCGACCACGTGCTCCTCTCCGGCCCGCCCGGGCTCGGCAAGACCACGCTCGCCGCCATCATGGCCAACGAGATGGGGGCGACCATCGTCACCACCGCGGGGCCGTCGCTCGAGCGGGGCGCCGACCTGATGGGTATCCTCACCAACCTGGCCGAGCGCGACGTGCTGTTCATCGACGAGATCCACCGGCTGCCGCGGGTGGTCGAGGAGCTGCTGTATCCGGCGATGGAGGACTTCTCGGTCAATTTCGTGATGGACAAGGGGCTCAACGCCCGGACCATTCGCATCCCGCTGCATCCGTTCACGCTGGTGGGGGCCACCACCCGGCCGGGCATGCTGTCCTCGCCCCTCCGCGAGCGCTTCGGCATCTTCCACCACCTGGACTTCTACTCCGGCGAGGACCTGGCCGCGATCGTCCGTCGCTCCGCGTCCATCCTGAGCGCGCCGATGGTCGCGGGCGGGGCGGAGGCGATCGCCCAGCGCGCCCGCGGCACGCCGCGCATCGCCAATCGGCTCCTGCGCCGCGTGCGCGACTACGCACAGGTGAAGGCGGACGGCACCGTGACCGCCGAGATCGCCGAGCGCGCCCTCGATCAGGAGGGCGTCGACTCCGCCGGCCTCGATCGGCTCGATCGGCGATTCCTCACCGCGATCATCGAGCAGTACCGCGGCGGCCCGGTGGGGCTGGAGGCGATCGCGGCCACCATCAACGACGACGCCGAGACCCTCGCCGAGGTCGTGGAGCCGTTCCTCCTCAAGATCGGCTACGTGGTGCGCAGTCCCAACGGACGCAAGGCGACGCCCGCGGCGTACGCGCATCTGGGCCACCCGGTCCCGCCGTCGTCCGGCGGCCAGGGGCAGCTTCCGCTCTAGCCGGAGCTCACGCGGTGCGCGATCTCGGGAAATTACTTCTGGGATTCGGCGCCCTGATGGTACTCCTGGGGCTGATCCTGATCGCCGCGGGAAATCTGTCGGGGAAGGTGCCATGGCTCGGACGGTTGCCGGGGGACATTCACATCGAGCGCGGAAGCTGGTCGTTCTACTTTCCCCTCGCCACCTGCCTCGTCATCTCGATCGTCCTCACGCTGCTCTTCTCGCTCTTCGGCCGCCGCTGAGCCGCCTCGGCGGCGCCCTGCTCGTTCTCGCTCTGCTCGCGGCCGCGTCTCCCGCGCTCGCCTCGGGCGACATCCGGGTGGCGATCGCGGAGGGCGCGCGCACCGTGGAGGTGGGCGGCGGCCCGATGATGGTGAGCGACCTCGCGGGGCGGGCCGTCGTCTCCGACTCGCCGACCTGGCTTCGCGTCTCGCTCAAGGACGGCGGCCTCGAGACGGGCGGCCGCCGGGTGGACGGGCTGCGCCTGGCCCCCGCCGACACCGGAGCGCTGCGGGTGAGCGGGCGCGAATATCCCGGCTCGCTGGAGATCCTGCGAACGCCCGACGGGATCCTGGTCGTCAACGAGCTGCCGCTCGAGGACTACCTGGCCGGCGCGGTCAAGGCCGAGGCGGGCGACAAGATGCCGCTCGAGATGCTGAAGGCTCAGGCCATCGTGGCCCGCACCTATGCGGCGTACCACCGACGACTCAACGCCGAGAAGGCGTACCACCTGCTCGCGTCGACGCTGAATCAGCAGTACGTCGGGCGCGTGGCCGAGGATTCGATCGTGTGGACCGCGGTGCGGGAGACCGCCGGCCAGGTGATCCTGTGGAACGGCGAGCTGTTCCCCGCCTTCTATCACACCGACAGCGGCGGCCACACCGAGGACCCGCGCGCGGTCTTCGCCGCGACCAACATGCCCGCGCTGAAGCCGGTCCGCGTGCAGTTTCCCTCCGCGTCGCCGCACCATCGCTGGCGGCTCGACCTGCCGGTGTCCGAGCTGGCCGCCGCGCTCGCGCGCGGGGGCCTCTCGGTGGGCCGGGTGACCGCGCTCGACGTGCTCGAGCGCAGCGCCTCCCTCCGGGTGGTGCGGATCGCGGTGCGCGGCACCGCGGGGAGCGTTACCCTGCGCGGCAACGACCTGCGGCGGCTGGTCGGCTACGACACGCTCAAGAGCACGCTCTTCGCGGTGTCGGTGAGCAAGTCCACGGCGCGCTTCGTCGGCCGCGGCTACGGCCACGGCGTCGGCCTCGATCAGTGGAGCGCCAAGACCATGGCCGAGCAGGGCTACCGGGCCCAGCAAATCGTGGCCTACTACTACCCCGGCGCCACCCTCTCGACGCTGCCGTCCTCGCCGACCTCACGCTGACCCGTCGCGGAGCGTGACCATCTCCTGGGACGACTTCGAGCGCGTCGACATGCGCGTCGGCGTGGTGGTGAGCGCGCAGGAGTTTCCCGAGGCGCGCCGGCCCGCGCTCAAGCTCGAGATCGATTTCGGGCCGCTCGGCATCAAGCGGTCGAGCGCGCAGATCACGCACCGCTACGCGCCGGCCGCGCTGGTGGGCCGGCACGTGATCGCGGTGGTGAACTTCCCGCCCAAGCGGATCGGGCCGTTCGTGTCCGAGGTGCTGGTGCTCGGGGCGTACAACGATGCGGGCGAGGTCATCCTGTTGCGGCCGGACGTCGAGGTGTCGCCGGGGTCGCGGATCGGGTAGCCTTCGCGGGGTGACGGCTGGCCGGCGGAGGGGCGGGCGGGGGCGCCCTCGCCGGGACACGCTGAGTCGCGGGTGCGGTGTGCCGTCTCCGGCGGGCCACGAGATCGGACGTTGCGCCTTCGATCACCCGCAGAAGACACGGTCCCGGCGAGGGCGCCCCCGCCCGCCCCTCCGCCGGCCGGCCGGCTACCCTCTCCTCTGATTTCGCCTCCGCGCTCGGGTGGTGTCGCGGTCGGCGGTCTGCGGGTGCGCTACACTGCGGGCGATGGATGTGGGGTTGTTCGACTATGACCTGCCTCCGGAGCTGATCGCGCAGGAGCCGGCCGAGCCGCGGGATGCGTCGCGGCTGCTCGCGCTGGAGCGAGCGACGGGCCGGATCGACGATCGCCGATTCTCCGATCTCGAGGGACTGCTGCGCCCGGGAGATTGCCTCGTGGCGAATCACACTCGCGTGATTCCCGCGCGGGTGCTCGGCATGGGCGAGGGCGGGCGCCCCGTGGAATTGTTGTTCCTGCGGCCGGTGGACGAGGAGCGGTGGGAGGCGATGGTGCGTCCCGGCCGCCGATGCCGCGTGGGGGCACGGATCGAGGTGGCGGGCGGGGCGGCGCGCGCCCGCGTCGTCGGCGAGGGGCGCGAAGGCACGCGGGTGATCGCCGTCGAGGCGCCCTGGCCGGTGCCGGAGCTGCTGGAGCGCCACGGGCTACCGCCGCTGCCGCCCTACATCGGACGGCACGACGCGCCGAAGCCGGAGGATCGCGAGCGCTACCAGACCGTGTACGCGCGCGACGAGGGCTCGGTGGCGGCGCCGACCGCGGGTCTGCACTTCACGCCCGAGCTGCTGGCGCGGCTCGAGCGCGGCGGCGTCGCGCTCCACTACCTGACCCTGCACGTGGGGCCCGGCACCTTCCGGCCGCTTCGGGGCGAGCGGATCGAGGAGCACCACCTCGAGCCCGAGCCGATCGAGATCCCGGAGGCCACCGCGCGCGCGATCGACGCGGCGAAGCGCGACCGCCGGCGCGTGGTCGCGGTGGGCACCACCACCACGCGGGCGCTGGAGTGGGCGGGGGCCGCGGACGGGCGGGTGCGGCCGGGCCGCGGCGCCGCCGACCTCTTCATCCGGCCGGGGCATCGGTTCCGCATCGTGGACGCGCTGATCACCAACTTCCACCTCCCGCGGTCGACCCTGCTCGTCCTGGTGTCGGCGCTCGCCGGACGCGAGGTCATCCTCGACGCGTATCGCCACGCGGTCCGGGCGCGCTATCGCTTCTACTCGTACGGCGACGCGATGCTGATCACCTGACATGGGCGGCTTCGGCTTCGAGGTGCTGAAGGCCGACGGACGCGCCCGTCTCGGGCGCATGATCACCGGGCACGGCGTCATCGACACGCCGGCCTTCATGCCGGTGGCGACGCAGGGCTCGGTCAAGAGCCTGGCTCCCGGCGATCTCGTGGCGGCCGGCGCCCAGATCGTCCTGGCCAACACCTACCACCTCATGCTCCGGCCAGGGCACGAGCTGATTCGTGCCCTCGGCGGGCTGCACCGGTTCATGGGCTGGGACGGGCCGATCCTGACCGACTCCGGCGGGTTCCAGGTCTTCAGCTTGTCGAAGCTGCGGCGCATCGGCGAGGAGGGTGTCGAGTTCCGCTCCCACGTGGACGGCTCGCGGCGCACACTCTCGCCGGAGTCCTGTATCGCCATCCAGCACGCGCTCGGCGTCGACGTGCTCCACCCGCTCGACGAGTGCCTGGCCCATCCGGCCACCGCCGCCGACACCGAGCGCTCCCTCGCTCTGACCCAGCGCTGGCTGGATCGGGCGGTGGCCGCCCACCGCGCGGCGGGAGCGCCGGGCGCGCTCTTCGGCATCGTCCAGGGCGGAACGTACGAGGCGCTGCGCCGGCGCGCGGTGGAGATGATCGCGGCCCTCGATCTCCCCGGTCATTCGATCGGCGGGCTCGCGGTGGGCGAGCCGAAGCCGGTGATGTACGAGATGACCGAGCTGGTGGCGGGTCTGCTGCCGGCGGACCGCCCGCGATATCTGATGGGCGTGGGCAAGCCGACCGATCTGGTGGAAGCGGTGGCGCGGGGCGTGGACTTGTTCGATTGCGTGATGCCCACGCGCAACGCGCGCAACGGCCAGGCGTTCACCGCCGACGGGCCGGTCAACATCGCCAACGCCCGGTTCGCCCGGGATCCCGAGCCGATCGATCGCGAGTGCCCGTGTGAGGGCTGTCGGCGCTTCTCGCGCGCCTACGTCCGCCATCTCTTCGCGGCGCGCGAGCTGCTGGCCTACCGGCTATTGACGCTCCACAACCTGACCTTCTACCTGGGGCTGATGCGGCAGATGCGCGAGGCGATCGCGCGGGGCGATTTTTCGCGGTTCCGCGCTCGGTTTCTGGACCGATATGGGTTAGAATCCCTCCGCGGCTCGGCCGACGACACTCCCGCAGATTCGGAGGCGTGACCTTCATGGTGGATCTCGCATACGCGATGGCGCCGGGGCCTGCCGGTGGCGCCAATGGCGGCGGAATCATGTCCGTCCTGCCGTTGATGATCGGCATGTTCGCCATCATGTATTTCCTGATCATCCGGCCCCAGCAGAAGCAGCGGAAGGATCGCGAGGCCCTCCTGTCCACGGTGAAGAAGGGCGATCGCGTGGTGACCTCGAGTGGCCTGTACGGCACGGTGGTGGGCCTGTCCGAGCAGACCGTCACCTTGAGGGTCGCCGACCAGGTGAAGCTCGAGTTCGAGCGCTCCGCCATCGCCCGGATCGTGCCGGCCGCCGGCGACAAGGAGTCCGCCGCCTAAGATGTCCCGGCACCTCGGCATTCGCATCGCGCTCGTCGCGGTCATCGTGGCCGTCTCCTTCTGGTACCTGTATCCGCCGCGCAAGACCATCAATCTCGGGCTTGACCTGCAGGGCGGCATCCATCTCGTCCTGGGCGTCGACGTGGACAAGGCGCTCGAGGCCCACGTCGAGCGGGCGGGTGACACCGTGCGGGCCGAGCTGCAGAAGAAGGGCATCACGGTGTCGAAGACGGAGCGGCAGGGCTCCGGCGAGCTCGTGGTCCAGCTCGCGTCGACCCAGAGCTGGGAGGCCGCGCTGCAGACGGTGGGCGAGGTGCTGCCCGCCTTCGACCGCAAGGAGGCCGACCAGGCCGCCGGGCGCATCGCGCTGACGCTCAAGCCGCGCGAGGCGACCGAGATCAAGACCCTCGCGGTGCGCCAGGGACTCGAGACCATCCGGAACCGCATCGACCAGTTCGGGGTGTCCGAGGCGTCCATCCAGCAGCAGGGGGACAATCGCATCCTGGTGCAGCTGCCGGGCGTGCAGGATCCGGCGCGGGCCAAGGCCCTCATCGGCAAGACCGCGCTGCTCGAGTTCAAGCTGGTGGACGAGAAGACCGACCCGGAGACCGCGCTGCGCGCCGGAGTGCCCGAGGGCGACGAGATCCTCTACCAGCGACGGGTGGACAAGCAGACGAAGGAGGAGCGGAAGATCCCGTTCCTGGTGCAGAAGAAGGCCTACATCACCGGCCGCGACGTCTCGGGGGCGCGGGTCTCGATCGACCAGAACACCAGCGAGCCCTACGTGTCGGTGGACTTCAATGCGAACGGCGCCCGCGCCTTCTCGGATCTGACCGACGCCAACGTGGGCCGCCGGCTCGCCATCGTGCTCGACGGCAACATCCACTCGGCGCCGCAGATCCGCGAGCGCATCCCGTCCGGCCGCGCCCAGATCACCGGCGGGTTCACCACCGACGAGGCCACCGATCTGGCCATCGTGCTGCGCGCGGGAGCGCTGCCCGCACCGGTCCAGGTGCTCGAGGAGCGCACGGTGGGGCCATCGCTCGGCGCGGACTCGATTCGCCAGGGGATCATCGCGATCCTCGCCTCCACCGCGCTCGTCTTCCTGTTCATGCTCGTGTACTACCGGCTGTCCGGCTTCATCGCGGACGTGGCCCTCGGCCTGAACCTGCTGCTGCTGCTCGCGACGATGGCCGGTTTCCACGCGACCCTGACCCTGCCTGGCATCGCGGGCATCGCGCTGACCATCGGCATGGCGGTCGACACCAACATCCTCATCTTCGAGCGCATCCGCGAGGAGCTGCGGGGTGGCAAGACGGTGCGGGGCGCCATCGACGCCGGGTTTTCCCGGGCATTCAAGACGGTCATCGACACCCACGTCACGGTGCTGGTGTCGGGCCTGATCCTCTTCCAGTTCGGGACCGGCCCGGTCAAGGGATTCGCGGTCACCCTGATGATCGGCATCGCGGCCAGCCTGTTCACCGCGGTCTTCTTCACGCGCCTGCTGTTCGACCTGATCTACATGGGCCGCCACAAGCGCGAGAGCCTGTCCATCTGATGGCGATGTTCGAGCTCTTCCACAACCCGAACTACGACTTCATCGGCCGTCGGAAGTGGGCCTACATCATCTCGATCCTGTTCATCCTGACCGGGTTCGGCTCGATGGTGGCCAAGGGCGGACTGCGCTACGGGATCGACTTCTCCGGGGGCACGCTGCTGCAGGTGCGGTTCGACAAGCCGGTGCCGGTGGACCGCATCCGGCACGCGCTCGAGACCGTGAAGATGGGCGAGAGCGTGATCCAGGAGTTCGGTGACACGCGGGAGTACTTGCTGCGCCTGCCCCTGGGCGGCGAGGCGACGCCCGAGGAGGTCAACAAGCAGGCGCTGGCTGCCCTCGCCCGGGAGCCCGAGCTGGGCGCTCCCGAGGTGCGCCGGGTGGAGTTCGTGGGCCCGCAGGTGGGGCGGGATCTGCAGATCCAGGCGATCTACGCGGTGCTCTGGAGCATGGTGGGCATCCTGGCCTACATCGCGATCCGCTTCGACATGCTGGGCGGGCTGGCCTCGGTGGCCGCCATCGTGCACGACGTGCTGATCTGCCTGTCTGCCATGTCGCTCACCAACCGGGAGATGTCGCTGCCGATCCTCGCCGCGCTCCTCACGATCATCGGCTACTCGGTCAACGACACCATCGTGGCCTACGATCGGGTGCGGGAGAACCGCGCGAAGGGATCGCGACGCAAGGGCGAATCGTTCGCGACCCAGATCAACAACGCCATCAACCAGACCCTGTCGCGCACCGTGCTCACCGCGCTCACCGTGTTCTTCACCACCGCCGTTCTCTACCTGTTCGGCGGCAAGGTCCTCGAGGACATGGCCTTCGTCCTCACCGTGGGCGTCGTCACCGGCACCTTCTCGACGATCTACATCGCGGGGTCGCTGATCGTCGACTGGCAGAGCTGGCGCGAGCGCTGGCTGGCCAAGAAGAAGAAGGCGGTCGCCAAGGCCTGACCGTCGGCGCGGCGCCGGCGTCGCGCTTCGCTCGTCGCTCCGTCGCGTCTACCGCACGTAGGTCACGTTCACCGCCGCTCCCGTGCCGCGGTGGTCTTCGCGCCGCTCGTGGTGGCCAGGAAGCCCCGGCTGGTGAATGTCTGCAGGTTGGTGCCGGCCTCGAGGCCGATGGCGAGATGACCCGGCGTGGCCACCGTGTGCGTCGGAGCGAAGTTGGCACATCCACCGCGTCGCGGATGGTGAACTCCGTGCTCAGACGAGGTCGCCGGACCCGAAGGCGGGCGCCACGACCATGGCCAGGGCCAGCACAGCGAGGAGCGTGATCTTCATGCGGGGGTCTCCGGGGTGAACCCCTACCAACGTCCTAGCGGGGCTGGCAAAGTGGCGGAAGCCTGGACCCAGTAAGGGGATTGTTGAATCCGGACGTGACGGAAAGTCGTGCAGCAGGCTGATTTTAGTGGCAGAATTCAAGGTCAACCTAAGGAGGGACCGGGTTGACTCAACTGCAGACCCTGATCGAGGAGATCCCCAAGTATCAGCCCGCGGCTGACCTGGGTCTCCTGGAGCGGGCGTACCGGTTCTCCGAGCGCTCCCACGAAGGCCAGCAGCGCGCCTCCGGCGAGCCCTACCTGTCCCACCCCCTGGAGGTCGCCGGCCTGCTGGTCAACTTCAAGATGGACGTGACCACGGTCACCGCCGGCCTCCTGCACGACGTCCTGGAGGACACCAAGGCCACCAAGAGTGACCTGCAGCGCGAGTTCGGGAGCGAGATCGCCGACCTGGTGGACGGGGTGACCAAGATCGGCAAGCTCGCGTTCTCCTCCCGGGAAGAGCGTCAGGCCGAGAACTTCCGCAAGATGCTCGTGGCGATGGCGCGCGATCTTCGCGTGCTGATGATCAAGCTGGCCGACCGGCTGCACAACATGCGAACGCTGCAGTACCTGCCGACCGACAAGGCCCGGAAGATCGCCCAGGAGACGCTGGACATCTACGCGCCCCTGGCGCACCGGCTCGGCATGGCCAAGGTCAAGGCCGAGCTGGAGGACCTCGCCCTGCGGGTCCTGCACCACGAGGACTACCAGGAGCTGATGCGGCGCGTGGCCAAGCGGCGGCTGGAGCGCGAGGCCGAGATCAACAACCTGATCGCGCTCCTGCACGACAAGCTGGGCGAGGTGGGCATCGACTCCAAGATCGCGGGCCGCCCCAAGCACTTCTACTCCATCTGGAAGAAGATGCACGAAGGCGGGCGCGAGTTCGACGAGATCTACGATCTTACCGCGGTGCGCGTGCTCACCAACACGGTGCGCGACTGCTATGGAGCCCTCGGCGTCGTGCACTCGCTGTGGAAGCCGGTGCCCGGCCGCTTCAAGGACTTCATCGCCATGCCCAAGGTCAACATGTACCAGTCGCTGCACACGACGGTCATCGGCCCCAAGGGCGACCCGGTCGAGATCCAGATCCGCACCTACGAGATGCACCGCATCGCCGAGGAGGGCATCGCGGCCCACTGGCTCTACAAGGAGAAGCGCAGCGATCGGGACAAGTTCGACGACGCCTTCACGTGGCTGCGCCAGCTGCTCGACTCCCAGCAGGAGACGAGCGATCCGAAGGAATTCCTCGACAATGTCCGTCTCGACCTGTTCCCTGACGAGGTCTACGTCTTCACCCCCCGCGGAGACGTGAAGGCCCTGCCGGAGGGGGCGACCCCCGTTGACTTCGCCTACGCCGTCCACACCGACGTCGGCCACCACTGCGTGGGCGCCAAGGTCAACGGCAAGCTGGTGCCGCTGCGCTACACGCTGCGCCAGGGCGACATCCTCGAGATCGTCACGTCACCCACCCAGCATCCGTCCCGCGACTGGCTCAAGATCGTCAAGTCGAACCGCGCGCGCGCCAAGATCAACCAGTGGCTGAAGATCGAGGAGCGGGCGCGCTCGCTGACCTTGGGCCAGGAGCTGTTCGAGCGTGAGGCCAGGAAGTACCGCCTGTCGCCCGCGACGCTGCTCGCCTCCGACGAGATGAAGAAGGTGGTCGGCGAGCTGGGATTCCCCTCGGCGGACGATCTGCTCGCCTCCATCGGGTACGGCAAGACGTCGCTCCAGCAGGTGCTGGGCAAGCTGGCGCCGGCGGCGGTGCACGACACCGAGGCGGTCGCCGAGGCCAAGACCGCCAAGACCGCGCGCCGGGCGGGGGAGGGGCCGGCGGTCCGGATCAGCGGGGTCGACGATCTGCTGGTGCGGTTCGCCAAGTGCTGCGCGCCGGTGCCCGGCGATTCCATCGTGGGCTTCATCACCCGGGGCCGGGGCCTGACGGTCCACGCGCGGGATTGCCTGACCGTGGCCAAGAACGTGCTGGACCGGGAGCGGCTGGTGGCGGTGGAGTGGGACGGGGGGGAGACCACCAAGCGGCCGGTGCGCATCGCGGTCTACATCGGCCGCGATCGGCCCGGCCTGCTCGCCGAGATCACGAGCGCGATCTCCTCCCGGCAGGGCAACATCATCAAGGCCGAGATCACGGTGACCGAGGACCGCAAGGGACTGAACTACTTCGTGGTCGAGGTCGCCGACCTCCGTCAGCTCCAGGACATCATGCAGGGCATCCGCGAAGTCAAGGACATCGCCAACGTCGAGCGGGTCCGCGGCGTCTAGAGCCGCGGTGACCATCGCCCCGCCTCCGGGGCCCGCCTTGCGGGAATGACACGCCGAGAGTTCGAGGCCCTCGTCGACACCGCGCTGCGCAAGCTGCCGCGCGCCTTCCGGGACAAGCTCGCCAACGTCGCGGTGGTGGTCGAGGACTGGGCCGACGATCAGACCCTCGCCGAGATGGGCATCGAGCCGCCCGATACGCTCTACGGGCTCTATCGAGGAGTCGACATCACCCGCCGCGATTCCGCCTATGGAAACGTGCTGCCCGACACCATCCACATCTACCAGAAGCCGATCGAAGAGGACTGCGCCGATCGCGCCGAGATGGCGGATCTCATCCGCGACGTCGTCGCCCACGAGGTCGGCCACTACTTCGGCCTGGACGACGAGACGATGGATGGGATCGAGCATGGCGACTGATCACGCCCCGTAGGCGGCCGCGCTCCGCCTCGAACACCGCCCCGCTGTTCTAGCTGTGCGCGCCAAGTTTTTTGCTTGACAGTATTTTCATTTGTTCATATGTTTTCAGCAGACGCTGAAAATGACGGCACAAGTGAAACTGAAAGTGAAGGAATGGCGAAAGCAGACGATATCAAGACGCTGGCGGCCCAGCGGGTCCGTGACCTGCTGTCGCGAGCGAGCGGTTGGGAACAAGCGACCAACGTGAAGGTCGGCAGCCAAACTGCTGATCTCCTGATGAAATTCAAGATGGGCGACAAGACGCACGCCCTGGCAATTAGTGTCAGTTCGCTCGGTCAACCCCGTCAGATTCGGGAGGCCGTGACCCGCCTCTCGGAGATCAGACGGGAGCTGCCCGAGGCGTATCCGGTCGTGGTGTCGCCCTACATCAGCCCGCAGAGCGCGGCCCTGCTCAAGCGCAGCGGCCTGGGTTATCTCGACCTGTCGGGGAACTGCTACCTGGGTTTCGAGCAGGTCCTGATCGAGAAGGAAGGCAAGCCCAACCTCCGTCCCTCCACGCGCCCCTTGAAGTCGCTGTTCGCGCCGCGGGCGACGCGGGTGGTACGGGTCATCCTGGTGGACCCGCAGCACGCCTGGCGCCTCGAGGAGCTGGCCAAGGCGGCCGAGGTGAGCCTGGGACACGCCCACAACGTGGTGAAGCGGCTCGAGGAGCTGTCGTGGGTGGAGCGCAACGGCCAGCAGCGGATCCAGCTCGCCCGTCCCGGCGAGCTGCTCGACGCCTGGATGGACGCCTACTCGTATCGCTTGAACTACGTGCAGGCGTACTTCTCGCCGGAGCGCATCACGCGGGGCCTGGTCGGCGAGCTGGCGCGGGCCGCCCACGAAGCCCGGCGCCGCTATGCCTTCACCCTGCATTCGGGTGCCGCGCTGGTCGCGCCGAACGTGCGGTTTCCGGCGATCCACTGCTACCTGGAGGGCGATCCGGAGCCGGTGGCCCGCGCGCTCGGCCTGCGGCCCGGAGAGGGCGAGGGCAACGTGTACCTGCTCGCGCCCTACGATCAGGGCGTGTTCTATTCGCCGATGGCGAAGGGCGGGCTGCCCGTCGTCTGTCTGCCGCAGCTCTACGCCGATCTCTACCACTACGAGCGCCGGGGCCGGGACCAGGCCGCGCATCTGCGGCGCGAAGCGATGGGTTACTGAGTCCCCGACGGGAGGGAGGTGAGACCCCACATGCCGAAGCGCAAGAAGGCCGTCAAGAAGGGTGGCAAGAAGAAGGCCACCAAGAAGGGTAAGCGGAAGTAGCGCGTTGAACGCTGTCAATCCTCAGGAAAGGAGGTGACGACCTAATGGCGAAGAAGAAGAAGGCGGCCAAGAAGAAGAAGAAGTAACGCTGTTCGTCGTGCGGTGGGGGGTGGCGGCCCTCCACCGGGACTGATCTTGCGTATGGCTACGAAACGGCGGGGGGCGGCGACGCCCCTCGCCGTGCTTTACCGATTCTCAGACGACCTTGACGACCTTGCCGGCTTTCAGGCAGCGCGTGCACACCCGCATCCGCTGCACCTTGCCCTTCACCAGCCCGCGCAGCGACACCAGATTGGCCAGCCAGCGGCGCTTCGTCACGTTGTGCGCGTGGCTGATCTTGTGGCCGACGGCCGGACCTTTACCGCAGATATCACAGCGCTGAGCCATGCGGGTCCTCGTGGTTTCCGTGGTTTGCCGGTTGAGGCCACCTTTTATAGCATGCTCCGACACCGAATCCAAGCTGCCCCAGGATGACCTGGCCGCTGGCAGCGGCAGCCACGTCGCGTTGGTTCGCCCGGCCCGGAGGTCGAGGAAGGGTGCCGGATAGGGCGGCTGGCCCTCGAGCACGAGGGCATCGCGGCCGTCCGCGAGCTTGACGGTGCGCGGCGCCCGCTCCCGGTACTTCTCGGGCATGCGACCTTCACCTTGCCGCCGACCTGATGTCGAAGGTTGCGCGCCGCACGGCCGAGAAGGCCCCGGCACGATCGCGCCAGGCAGTAGCCATGATGACTTGCCGTCGGGGCCGTCGGTCCGCGCGACGAAAGGGCGGGCGCGGCGCGAGAAGGTGAAGGTCCGGCCGGCCTGGTGAACCGCTGCGCTTCCTGGCGCCTGCGAGTATAGTCTGATGCGGCTCCGATGAGCCGAGGAGGACGTGCTCGTGCCCAGACGATTGACCGCCGTCCTGATGCAGCCCGGCAAGCCGCTCGACTTCTTCGTCCGCACGCGGGAGAAGTACCTGCTCGCCAAGGTGGTCTCGCACAGGTTCCCGCTCTCGGAGATCAACAAGGCCTTCGAGATGCCGGAGTGGCAGGGCAAGAACACGGCGGGCTCGGCGGCCACCCGGGTCATCCTCGAGCCGTAAGCGCGGTCATGCGACTCGCCGACAAGGTCGCCGTGGTCACTGGCGGGGCCGCCGGCATCGGCTTCGCGTACGCCCGCCGCTTCCTGGCCGAAGGTGCGAAGGTGATCGTGGCCGACGTCGCCGATCCGGTGGCGGCTGCCGAGAAGCTGGGCGCCGCCGAGCGCGTGCTCGGCGTGCCCGCCGACGTGAGCGACAGCGCGTCGGTGCGGGCGATGGTCGAGGCGGCCGTCGCCCGCTTCGGGCGGGTCGACGTGCTCGTGAACAACGCCGCGGTCTTCGCGGCGCTCAAGCCGCAGCCGTTCGACGCGATCCCCGAGGCGGAGTGGGACCGGGTCATGGCGGTCAACGTCAAGGGCATCTGGAACTGCGCGCGCGCCGTCGTGCCCGTCATGCGCGCGCAGGGCGGCGGCCGCATCGTCAACGTCGCCTCGGCCATCGTGGCCAAGGGCACCGCGATGCTGCTCCACTACGTCACGTCCAAGGGCGCGGTGGTGGCGATGACCCGCGCCCTGGCCCGCGAGCTGGGGCCGGCCGGCATCACCGTCAACGCGGTAGCGCCAGGGCTGATCCTGAGCGACACCGTGCAGGCCAATCCCGACATCACGGACTTCCAGCTCGACGCCATCATGCGGGCCCGCTCGCTCAAGCGGGAGGCGTTCCCCGCCGACGTCGAGGGGACAGTGGTGTTCCTCGCCTCCGACGACAGCGCCTTCATGAGCGGCCAGACCCTGGTGGTGGACGGCGGCTCGGTGTTCTCCACGCTATGAGCCCGCTGACCGAGGTCCCCGTCGTCGACCTCACCGCCGCCCGGACCGGCGGGCGGGCCGAGCGGGCACGCGTGGCCGCCGCGATCGACGCCGCCTGCCGCGACATCGGCTTCTTCGCGATCAGCGGCCACGGCGTCCCCGACCGCACCGTGGACGACCTGCGTCGCGTGGCCCACGAGTTCTTCGCGCTGCCGATGGCCGAGAAGCTGGCGATCCGTCACCCGGTGCCCGGCACCAACCGCGGCTATCACCCGGTCGGCGGCGAGGCGCTCGCCCAGGCCAACGACGACACGGCGGCGTCGCCCGACCTCAAGGAATTCTTCCACGTCGGGCCGGTGGACGCGGGTGACGACCCGTACTACACGAGCGAGGAGGGACGGCAGCACTTCGTGCCGAACGTCTGGCCGGCGCGCCCGGCCGGCTTCGCGTCGGCGGCCACCGCGCACTACCGCGCGATGGCCCGGCTGATCACGTTCCTCATGCGGCTGGCCGCCCTGGCGCTCGACGTGGAGGAGACCCATTTCGACGACAAGGTGGACCGCTCGATCGGGACGATGCGGCTGAACTACTACCCCGCCCAGGCGACGCCGCCCGCGGCGGGCCAGCTGCGGGCCAGCGCCCACACCGACTACGGGGGCTTCACGATCCTGAGTGGCGAGGACGTGCCAGGCGGGCTGCAGGTGCGCACGCGCGACGGCCGCTGGATCGACGTGGCGACCTCGCCCAGCCAGT
This sequence comes from Candidatus Methylomirabilota bacterium, assembly GCA_035315345.1. Lineage (NCBI taxonomy): Bacteria > Methylomirabilota (SeqCode) > Candidatus Methylomirabilota bacterium. Next base: position 7,894 of record DATFYA010000008.1, on the reverse strand, counting down.
TCGTGGTCAACATCGGCGACCTGCTCATGCGCTGGACGAACGACCGGTGGCTCTCGAACCTGCACCGCGTGGTCAATCCGCCGCTCGACGGCCCGTCGCGGCCGCGGCTCTCCATCGCCTTCTTCAACCATCCCAACTACGACGCCCTCATCGAGTGCCTGCCGACGCAGGGCGCGGCCAAGCATCCGCCCGTGCGCTCCGGCGACTACCGCGACCTCAAGTACGCCAAGACCGGCTTCGCCGCCGCGCGCCCGCGCGCCTAGACCAGGACCCCCGTTGGCTTGACGAGGGCCGGCACGGCTCCGCCGGGGCGGCCCGAGCGTATGGGGTCTGAAATGGAGGACGCCGCATGCTCTACCGGGGAATGGATCGCGCCGCACTCGACGCCGCCTACAACAACACCGCTCACGTCGGCCAGCCCGCCCGCGACCGCCACGTCGCCGGCTGGACCGCCCGCAGCGACGCGGTGCGCGCCGCGCGCGGCGGCCGCCTCGATCTGAAGTACGGCGCCGGCCCGCGCCACCGCGTCGACGTCTTCCCCTGCGGCCGCCCCGGCGCGCCCACGCTCCTCTACATCCACGGCGGCTACTGGCAGATGAACGACAAGGAGCCCTACGCCTTCCTGGGCGAGTCGCTCCTGCCGGCCGGGTTCAATCTCGCGCTGGTCGAGTACACACTGGCCCCGGCCGCGCGGATGGACGCGATCGTGGCCGAGGTGCGCGCCTCGGTCGCCTGGGTCATCGACCACGCCAAGGAGCATGGCGGCGATCCGGCCCGCGTCTTCGTCTCCGGCCACTCCGCCGGCGGCCACCTGACCGCCATGGCGATGACCGAGGCACGCGTGGCCGGCGGCCTGGCGATCAGCGGCCTCTACGACCTGGAGCCCATCCGCCTCAACTATCTCAACGACAAGCTCCGGATGGACGAGGCCGAGGCCCGCCGCAACAGCCCGATGCTGCATCTGCCCGCGCGCTCGTCGCCGCTGGTCGTCACGGTCGGCCTGGCCGAGCTCCCCGAGCTGATCCGCCAGTCCGAGGAGTACGCGGAGGCGTGGACGAAGAAAGGCCTGCCGGGCCGCTATCTGCCCGTCGAGAAGCACGACCACTTCTCGATCCTGGAGGAGTTGGCCCGCAGGGACGGCAAGCTGTTCGGCGTCCTGCAGCAGCTAGCCGACAGCCCCGCCGACGTACGATAGCCGGCACGGCGACCGGCGAAGCCTGATCGGTTCGGGCGACCCGGTCAAGGTCCCTGCGACTCGCGGGTGCCCACCGAGTCGAGCGCGCAGCCGCGCGGGAAGGCACCCGCGAGCGCCGCCGCGAACTCGAGCCCGCTGCAGTGCGAGGGGATGCACCCAGCGCGGCGACGCGGCGTGCAGGTCGCGAATGGTCGAGCGCATCCGCGGCGGCGGCGCGTTGCAGAGACGGAAGTCGCTCTCGTCCCTTCACGTGCATAACCAGGGCGCCGTCGTCCGGGGTGGTATCCTAGCGACCGCCGGCGGCCCGGCGGCGCTTCGCGCCGACCCAGATCCAGCGCGGCCGGCAGGCCACCATAATGGTCCGGATGACCGTGGCTGAGGAGGATGGCCCGCCCGCCGGAGGTCCACGCCCAGATACCGGACGTTGTCCCGCGGCACATCGCTCCCTGCAGCCCGCAGTCGAAGAGCGCCACCGTCGTGTACCGGAACCAGGCGGTTGGGAAACGGCCGCCACTTGTAGCATGAGGGGTGACATGAGGCAATCCGTTGCACTCCACTGAGTCGTCGGGCGCCCCGGGACGCGGCGCAGGCGCGGCGGTCCCGCATCCGCTCGCGACCCCGCTGCAGTTCGTGAAGGGCATCGGGCCTCAGCGGGCCAAGCTGCTCGGCAACCTGGGACTGCACACCGTCGAGGACGCGCTCTACTATCTGCCGGCCCGCCACGAGGACCGGAGCCAGCTCACCCCCATCCGCGGTCTGAAGCCCGACGACGTGACCACGATCACCGGGACGATCCGGGCGATCAGCCCGCCGCCACGCGGCCGGCCGCGCGTGCCACTGTCCGTGCTGCTGAGCGACGGCACCGATTTCGTGCCCTGCGTGTGGTTCGGGCAGGCGTACCTGGAGCGCATCTTCCAGCGCGGCCAGCGGCTCATCGTGCACGGGCGGGCGCAGCGCTTCCGCTCCGGGCCGCTCCAGATGCACGTGAAGGACTACGAGATCGTCGAAGACGAGGCGGGTGAGACGCCGTCGGACCCGGCCGACGAGCATCTGCACACCGGCCGGCTCGTCCCGGTCTACGGGCTGACCCGGGGGCTCACCGCCCGCCCGATGCGCCGGCTGATGAAGCGGCTGGTGGAAGCCTACGTCGACGGTCTGGAGGATCCGCTCCCGCCGGCGCTGCGCGCGCGCCACCGGCTCGAGCCGCTGCCGGCGGCCATCCGCGGCGGCCATTTCCCGAGGACCGACGATGAGTTCGTCGCGGCCCGGCGCCGGCTCGTCTACGACGAGTTCTTGCTGCTGCAGCTGGGTCTGTCGATCCGGCGTCATCGTCAGGGCCGCCAGCCGGGCCTCGCCATGAATCCCCCCGGCGTGCTGGCCCGGCGGCTGCTGGCCTCGCTGCCATTTGCGCTGACCGACGCGCAGGAGCGGGTCTGGCGCGAGATCCGGACCGACATGGCGGAGCCGTTCCCGATGAACCGGCTGCTGCAAGGCGATGTGGGGTCGGGCAAGACCATCGTCGCCGGGCTCGCGGTCCTCACCGCGGTGGAGGCGGGATATCAAACCGCGCTCATGGCGCCGACCGAGATCCTGGCCGAGCAGCATGTCATGACGCTGACCGCACTGCTGGAGCCGCTCGGAGTGCCGGTGGCCATGCTCACCAACGCGGTGAAGGGCAAGGCGCGCGAGAGCGTGCTGACCGCGGCGGCCGAGGGCGCGCTGGGCTGCGTGGTCGGCACCCACGCGCTGGTGCAGGAGGTGGTGAAGTTCCGCCGGCTCGGCCTGGCGGTGGTCGACGAGCAGCATCGCTTCGGGGTCAATCAGCGCGCGACGTTGATGCGCAAGGGGCAGAGCCCGGACGTACTGGTGATGACCGCGACCCCGATCCCCCGCACCCTCGCCCTGACCCTCTACGGCGATCTGGAGGTCTCGGTGATCGACCAGCTGCCGCCGGGCCGGAAGTCGGTGGTCACCAAGGCGCGTCCGGAATCGGCCCGCGCGAAGATCTATCGGTTCCTGCGCGAGCAGGTGCGTGAGGGCCGCCAGGTCTACGTGGTCTATCCCCTGGTCGAGGAGTCGGAGGTGGTCGACCTGCGGGCGGCCACCGAGATGGCCGAGCGCCTGCGGCGCGAGGTCTTTCCCGATCTGAGCATTGGCCTCCTCCACGGGCGCATGCCGTTCGCGGAGAAGGATCGGGTGATGCGCGAGTTCAAGGCGGGCGCGATCCACGTGCTCGTCTCCACCACCGTGATCGAGGTGGGCATCGACGTGCCCAACGCGTCGGTCATGCTAGTCGAGCACGCGGAGCGCTTCGGCCTCTCGCAGCTCCACCAGCTGCGCGGCCGCGTGGGCCGCGGCCCGTGGAGGAGCTACTGCATCCTCCTCTCGGGGGCCGCGTCGGAGGAGGCCCGCCAGCGTCTCGCCGCGATGACCGCCACCAACGACGGGTTCAAGATCTCGGAAGCCGATCTGGCGCTGCGAGGCCCCGGCGACTTCTTCGGCACCCGCCAGTCCGGCCTGCCCGAGTTTCGCGTGGCCGACCTGCTGCGCGACGCGGCCGCGCTGGAAGCGGCCCGGCGCGACGCGGTGGCCCTCGTCCGCGAGGATCCGCAGCTGCGCGCGCCCGAGCACCGGGCGCTGCGGGGGGCGCTGCTGCAACGCTGGCGCGGCAAGATCGACCTGGCCGGAGTCGGCTGATGGTCCGCGGCGGGCTCCTGGGTCTGGGCTGCGCGCTGGCGCTCGGGGTGGGCGGGCCGTCCGCCGTCACGGCGCAGAACAGCGTGGAGGTGGCGCGGGCGCGGCAGATCCTCGAGCACTACACGGAGTGCGAGCGGACCCGGCGCTTCGGGCCGTGCTGGCCGCTGCTGTCCAAGCGCGTCCAGGCCGACTGGGCGCGGCAAGGCCGGCCCGGCGCGGCCGAGTACGCCGACGCGAGAGGTGCGGGCGAGCCGCGCTACGTCGACTTCCGCGTGATGCAGATCCGTCGAAGCCCGTCGCGGGTCGTGTTCGTCACCGAGGCCACGCGCGCGTCCGAGCGGGACGGGCTCCCGGACCGCGTGGAGTACGCGATCCTGCGGGAGGGCGACCAGTGGAAGGTCGACGGCCGGCGGGTCGGTGCATCGGAGACCACGCCGTGAGAGTGCTCGCGGGCGAGCTCAAGGGGCGGCGGCTCGTCACCCCGCGGGGCCGCACCACCCGGCCGACCGCCGATCAGGTGCGCATCGCCTGTCTGGACACGCTGATGCCGTTCCTCGCCGCGGGCCCGTTCCTCGACCTGTTCGCGGGCGCGGGCGGCGTGGGCATCGAGGCGCTCTCCCGCGGGGCGCCGTCGGCCACGTTCGTCGAGCAGGACGGCGCCGCACTGCACGCGCTGCGCGACAACGTGGAGCGGCTGGGCCTCCGGGAGCGCGCCCGCGTGGTGCGCGGCGACGCGGCGCGCGCGGTCGCGGACCTGGCCGCGGCGGGCGCGCGCTTCGCGGTGGTCTTCCTCGACCCGCCGTACGACTCGGCGCGCGCGACGCCCGCGCTCGAGGCGGTGGCGGCGGGGTCGGCGCTGCTCGACGGCGCGGTGGTCGTGCTCCAGCACGGCACCAAGACGCCGCCGATCGCCCCCATCGGCGCGCTCTCGCTCTGGAAGGCGCGCCGCTTCGGGGAGACCACCTTGACTTTCTTCCGGAGCGCCGCGTAAACTTGGCAGCGTTTTCGGACATTTCGCGATGGCGTGGAGGCCAGCGTGGGCAAGCGAGCGGTCTATCCGGGCATGTTCGATCCGATGCACAACGGACACCTGGACCTCATCGAGCGCAGCCTGCGCATCTTCGACGAGCTGATCGTCGCGGTGGTGGCCAATCCCTCCAAGGAGCCCCTGTTCAGCGCGAAGGAGCGTCTGGAGCTGATCGACGAGTGCACGACGGGCATCGGGATGGGCCGGATGCGCATCACGTCGTTCGACGGGCTCCTGATCGATCTGGTCGAGCGCGAGGGCGCCGACTGCGTGGTGCGCGGCCTGCGCGCGGTGTCCGACTTCGAGTACGAGTTCCAGATGGCCCTCATGAACCGCAAGCTCCGCCACACCGTGGAGACCGTGTTCATGATGCCGCACGAGCGGTACACCTACATCTCCTCGCGCCTCATCAAAGAGGTGGCCTCGCTGGGCGCGCCGGTCACCGGCATGGTGCCCCCGGCGGTCGAGGAGCGGCTCGCCCAGAAATTTTCGACTCACCGCTAGACCGCAGGCAAGGAGTCCCATGCTCGCCGACCGGATGAAGACGCTCGCCCCCTCGCCCACGCTCGCCATGCAGGCCAAGGCTCGGGCCCTGCGCGCGCAGGGCATCGACGTGATCTCCTTCGGAGCCGGGGAGCCCGACTTCGACACGCCTCGGCGGATCAAGGACGCCGCGGTGCGGGCGCTCGAGAAGGGCCAGACCAAGTACACCGAGGTCGGCGGCATCCCGGAGCTGCGCGCGGCGGTCTGCCAGAAGCTCAAGCGCGACAACGGCCTGGAGTATGCGCTCGACGAGGTGACCGTCTCCTGCGGGGCCAAGCACACGCTCTACAACATCGTGATGGCCCTGGTGAATCCCGGCGACGAGGTGCTGATCCCGAGCCCGTACTGGGTCTCGTATCCGGAGCAGGTGCGGTTGCTGGGCGGCGTGCCGGTTCCGGTGATCACGCACGAGTCCAGCGGCTTCGACCTCGATCCCGAGGCGCTGCGCCGGGCGGTGACCCCGCGGACCCGCCTGATCGTGCTCGACAGCCCGGGCAATCCGACCGGCGCGGTGTTCTCCCCCCAGAGCCTCGCCGAGGTGGCCAGGCTCGCGGTGGAGCGCGATCTCTGGGTCATCTCCGACGAGTGCTACGAGTCGCTGACCTACGAGGGCCGTCACGTGTCGATCGCCTCGCTCTCGCCCGAGGTGTCCGCCCGCACCATCGTGGTGAACACCTGCTCGAAGGCCTACGCGATGACCGGCTGGCGCATCGGCTACGCGGCCGGCCCCAAGCCGATCATCAAGGCGATGACCGACGTGCAGAGCCAGGTCACCTCGAATCCCACCTCGGTGGCCCAGTGGGCCGCCGTCGAGGCCCTCGGCGGGCCCCAGGACGAAGTGGCCAAGATGGTGGGCGAGTTCGACCGGCGCCGGCGGGTCATCGTGGACGCGCTCAACGCGATCCCGGGCGTGCGCTGCGTAATGCCGAAGGGCGCGTTCTACGCCTTTCCGAACATCTCCGCCCTCTTCGGCAAGCGATCGCGGGGCGGGGTGCTGCGCGGCTCCGCCGACGTGTGTGCGTTCCTGCTAGACGAGGCGCGCATCGCCACGGTGGCCGGCGTGGACTTCGGCTCGGACGCCCACATCCGCCTCTCGTACGCGACGGGACTCGACACCATCACGGAGGGTCTGCGTCGGATGGACGCCGCGGTCCGCACCCTCGAGGGCTAGGCCATGAAGATCGAAGGCTCCGCCGACATTCCCGCTGCGCGCGACCAGGTCTGGGCCGCGTTCCTCGATCCCGACACCCTCGCCAAGGCCCTGCCGGGTTGCGAGAAGCTGGAGGCGATCGGAGAGAACGAGTACAAGGCGACCATGAAGGTCGGGGTCGCCGCCATCAAGGGCACGTTCGAGGGCAAGGTCAAGCTGAGCGAGCTCGAGCCTCCGCATCGCTACCGCATGGCGGTCGAGGGCAGCGGCGGACCCGGCTTCGTGCGGGGCAACGCGGCCATGCAGCTCTCCGACGTCGACGGGGGCACGCGCGTGAGCTACGACGCCGACGTGCAGGTGGGCGGCCTCATCGCGAGCGTCGGCCAGCGCATGCTAGGCGGCGTCACCAAGATGATGCTCGATCAGTTCTTCAACCGGATGACGGAGCTCCTCACGTCGCACAAGACGTAGCGCTGGCCACCCCCGCTGCGATCCTGCTGACGGGCCTGCTGTCGCTCGCCGCCGCTCCCACGCCGATCGCCGGAGACTGCGCGGGCGGCGGCCCCGAGCAGCCCTCCCGCTGCATCTACCGCGCCGCGTTTCCGAGCGTGGGTCTGATCGCGCAGTGTCGCACCGACCACGACTGCCGCGTCGGCTACTACTACGGCGATGTCGACCGCCCGACGTGGCTCGAGCCGCCCGCGGATCATCCGGTGCTGCCGAAGCCGGACGTCATCTGGCGCGCCGCCACCTTCGCGGAGATTCGCTTCGCGTGCGGAGACGGCTGCCGCGTGTCCTACTTCTTCGAGGCCCGGCGCCGCCGCGTCTCCCCGCCGCGCCCCCAGGTCCTCGACGTGGACCTGCACCGGCTCCTCCTCGCCCAGGCCGACGGCCGCTCGGTCGCGGTCCGCCAGATCTTCTCCGGCCGCGAGGTCGCCCGCATCGACCGCGACTGGGCCCCCGGCCCCCTCGAGTCCGCCCTCACCGCACTGCACTTCGACCCCGACGGCCGTCTGACTATTTCCTGGCTCAAAGGCTCCGCGCGCACGCCGGTCACCGAGCGGCTCTCCATCCCCAGCATTCCGCGCTAGAGTCGGCGGAGCGGGCGCGGGGCGGGCCACGGGGCCGCCTGACCACGAGGCGCTAGCCTTCGACTGCGCGGGTAGCAGTTCCCATCCTGGCAGTGGGAGGCTTCGTCTGAGCGCGGCAGGAACGGGTCAGTTCGACCCCATGCCCCGCCCCACCGGTCACCGGGAACGAGCGGACTAGACGGAGTGCGGGG
>DATFYA010000007.1 GCA_035315345.1 Candidatus Methylomirabilota bacterium | reverse complement strand
CCGAGATGGGCGCGCTGCAGGAGCGGATCACCTCCACCAAGAAGGGGTCGATCACGTCGGTGCAGGCGATCTACGTGCCCGCCGACGACATCACCGACCCCGCGCCCGCGACCGCGTTCGCGCATCTGGACGCCACCACCGTGCTCTCGCGCCAGCTCACCGAGCTGGGCATCTATCCCGCGGTGGATCCGCTGTCCTCCACGTCGCGCATCCTCGACCCGATCATCCTGGGCCAGGAGCACTATCAGACCGCGCGGGCGGTGCAGTCGATCCTGCAGCGCTACAAGGACCTGCAGGACATCATCGCGATCCTCGGCATGGAGGAGCTCTCCGACGAGGACAAGCTGATCGTGGCCCGGGCCCGCAAGCTGCAGCGTTTCCTCTCTCAGCCGTTCTTCGTCGCCGAGGTGTTCACCGGCTCCCCCGGCCGCTACGTCAAGCTCGCGGATACCATCAAGGGCTTCAAGGAGGTCGTCGAGGGCAAGCACGACGATCTGCCCGAGCAGGCCTTCTACATGGTCGGCGGAATCGAGGAGGCCCAGGAGAAAGCGGCCAAGATGCGCGAGGCCAAGTAGTGCTCCTGGAGCTCGCCACGCCGACGCGCCAGCTCGTCTCCGAGGAGGTGGACGAGGTGGTGGCCCCGGGCACCGAGGGGTATTTCGGAGTCCTCCCGGGCCACGCGGCGTTGCTGGCCACGCTGGGCAGCGGCGAGGTCGTGTACCGGAAGGGCCGCGAGGAGGTCCATCTGGCCGTGCACGGCGGATTCGCCGAGGTCACGCCCGAGCGCGTGATCATCCTGGCCGAGCTGGCCGAGCGGCCGGAGGAGATCAACCGGGAGCGCGCCGAGCGCGCGCGGCAGCGCGCCGAGCAGCGGATGGCCGGCCGCGATCCGGACGGCGGCACCGAGGAGATCGACTATCACGACGCGCTCGCGGCCTATCAGCGGGCGCTCACCCGGCTGCTCGTAGTGTCGATGGGCGGCGCCTAGCCGCCCGCCTGCCTCTCGCGCGGGGCAGTGCGTCCCGCGCGGTGCCCACCGGCGCGGGCACCCTGGCCCGCGCGTCGCGTAGAAATCGGCGATTCGCCGCGTGTTGCTGCGTGGCACATCCTTCGCACTTTCGAAGGTCCATGACGACCATCCTGATCGCCGACGATGAACCCGCCATCCTCGACCTGGTCCGCTTCACGCTCGAAGACCCGCAGGTGCAGATCGTCGAGGCCGCCGACGGCGCCGCCGCGCTCGCCCTCGCGCAGCAGACCCGTCCCGAGGTGGCGCTGCTCGACGTCAAGATGCCGCACCTCAGCGGGCTCGAGGTGTGTCGGCGCCTGCGGCAGCTTCCCGAGTGCGCGCATACCCGGATCGTCATGCTCACCGCCGCGGCACAAGCCGAGGACCGCCGCCGTGGCCTGGCCGCCGGGGCCGATCATTACCTGACCAAGCCGTTCTCACCGCTCGCGCTGCTGACCCTGGTGCGCGCGCTGGTGCCGGAGGTGACGGTATGGCCGGCAGTGTAGCGCTCTCCCAGGCGCTGTCCTACGCGCGCGATCTCAAGTCGCTCTACGAGACCTCGCGCGCCCGCGAGCGGGAGCTGGAGCAGACGCAGGAGCGGCTGCGCAACGCCTACCAGCAGTCGCTGCAGTACGCGATCGACCTGCGCAAGACGTACCGTCGGCTGCAGCACGCGATCTTCCAGAGCCTGCTCGGCCTGGCCAATGCGCTGGAGGCCAAGGATCCGTATACCCGTGGTCATTCCGAGCGGGTGGGGGCGCTCGCGCGGCAGATGGCGCGCGCCGCGGGCATCCCGACCGCCACCGCCGACATGATCGCGCAGGCCGGGCTGCTGCACGATCTCGGCAAGATCGCGATTCCCGAGGGCGTGCTGCGCAAGCCCGGGTCGCTCACCGACGAGGAGTGGGCGGTCATGCGCCGGCATCCGGTGGTCTCCGCCCAGATCGTCGCGCCGCTGGAATTCTTCGCCGAGGGTGCGGTGATCCTGCGCCATCATCACGAGCGGCACGACGGCAGCGGATATCCCGACGGCCTGCGCGGCGAGTTGATCCCCATCGGGGCCCGTATCGTGGCCATCGCCGACATCTACGACGCGCTGACGTCCGACCGGCCGTATCGGACCCGGCTGTCTCACGCCGAGGCGGTGCGGCGCCTCGATGAGCAGGCGGGCCGCACGCTGGACCCCGATCTGACCGCCCTCTGCATCCGGCTGACCGACGATGCTGCTGCTGAGCGCGCGCTTTGAGCCGGCGGAGGGCGTGCGGCGTCGGCCGCCCCTCTCGCCGTGCTTCCAGGTGGCGATCGCCGCGGTGTGGATGGCGGCCCTCGGCCTGGCCCTCGAGGTGCTGCGGCCGAACTGGGCCGGGGTCGGCCATGGCCTCGCCACCGGAGCGGTTCACGCGGGCTTGATCGCGATCGGCTGGCTCGTGGCGACGGCCGCGACACCGGGGTGGCGCGGACCGGTGCTACGGCTTGCGACCGCGGCCATCCTGGCGGCGATCGCCGCCCGCGTGACCGCGTGGGGCCCGCTCGCCTTCCTGCTGGTTCCCGCGGTGTTGATTCACGAGACGCGTGGACTGCCGTCGATGCGGGCGATCGGGCTGAACGGGGCTCGGCCCATTCAACTGGTGACCGGACTGGCCGCCGGAGGATTTCTGGGGCTGCACTTGCTGCTCACGGCCTCGCTCACCTTCGGCTATCGCGTCCACGCCAGTGCCGCCGCGTACGCGGGTGCGTTGGCCTATGACGTCGGCGCCAACGTCCTGTCGGCGGAGTGGCTCTTCCGGGGTGCGCTCTTCACCGCGTGCTGGCGCCGGAGCAGCTTCTGGCCCGCCGCCCTCGCCACGACGAGCCTTTCCGTCGTGCGATATCTCCTCGACCCGGCGCTGCCACCCGCGGCCGAAGCGCGGGCCGGCGCCATCTTCTATCTCGGGCTGGTGGGGCTGGTCGCCTGCGCCCTGCGCGCGTGGAGTGGCAGCCTGCTGCCCGGGTACCTGACCGGCCTCGCGTTCTTCGCCGCGTACCGGACGCTCACGCCATGATCGCCCTGCCGCTGGTCCTGGTGGCGGCGGTGGCGGCCAGCATGGCCCTGACCGGCCAGGGCTCGGACTCGGTGCTCCGCCATCTGTACCTCCTGCCGACGGTATGGGCCGCGCTGAGCCGGGGCGCCATCGGCGGTGGCCTGGCCGGCGCCCTGGCCGGGCTTCTGCACGCGCCGTTCGCGCTGCCGGCGGTCGAGCGCGACGGCCTGACGTCCCGGACCCTCGACGGCCTGCTGTCGCTCGGCCTGCCCGTGCTCGCCGGGTTGCTCGTCGGCCGGCTCGTGGAGGGCTCGCGCGCCCGGGCGGCCCGACTCGACGCCGTCCTGGCGATCCAGCGCCGCCTCGACGGGCAGGAGCCGCTGGAGAGCGCGCTGCGCGACGTCGCGGAGATCGTGCGCCGCGCCCTGCGCGCCCGCCGCGTCGCCCTGCTCGTCGGCCACGACATCCGGACCGCGCGGCTGGCCAGCGTGCCGACCGGGACGCTCGTGCACGAGGAGTGCGCCGCGGCCTTCACGCTGGCCAGCGGCCAGGCGGTCTCGAGCGCGGACCTGTGCGCCGACCCTCGCGTCCGCGCCGATGAGCCGCCGGGGCCGAGTCCGCGGCGCGGGGTCACGCGGCCCCTCACGTCGGGAGCCGGCGTCGTCGGCGCGATCGCGGTCGAGTGGACCGGCGATCTGCCACGCCTCGCGCGGGCCGCCGCCGATGAGCTGGCCGTGCACGTGGGGCTCGCGGTGGAGAACGCGCGGCTCACGCTGCGTCAGGAGCGGTTTGCCGAGGAGCTGTCGGAGAAGGTGGCCGCCGCGACGGCGCGCCTGCGCGAGCTGGATCAGGCCAAGACCGAGTTCCTCTCGGTGGTCTCGCACGAGCTGCGCACGCCGCTGACCGCGCTGCAGGGCTTCAGCGAGCTGCTCCTTCGCGCCACGCTGCCGCCGGAGAAAGCCCGCCGCTGCCTGGTGTATCTCCACACCGAGGCGTGCACCCTCGGGCGCATCGTGGGCGAGCTGCTCGATCTCTCCCGCATCGAGACGGGACGGCCGCTGGAGCTGCGGCCCGAGCCGGTCGATCTCGACGCGCTGCTGGAGCGCAATGTCGAGCTGTTCGCGGCCGAGCACCGCGGCCACCGCTTCCGCTGGACCACCAGCACGCCCGGCGCGGCCGTCCAGGCGGATCCCGACGCGCTGGATCGAATGATGAAGAACCTCCTGTCCAATGCGGTGAAGTACTCGCCACGGGGCGGCCGCGTCGACGTATCGGCGTGTGCGGCGCCGGACGACCCGGGGATGGTCGAGGTGGCGGTGGAGGACGACGGCGTCGGTATCCCGGCCGAGCAGCTGCCCCGCATCTTCGACAAGTACGTGCGGGTGCCCCATCCCGAGACGGTGGCGGCCCGGGGTCTGGGGCTCGGGCTGAGCCTCGTGAAGGCCCTGGCCGAGGCTCACGGCGGCCGCATCGAAGTGGAGAGCCTGCCCGGCAAAGGGTCCCGATTCCGTCTGCTTCTCCCGGGTCCTGACGGCCACTTTTGACCAATTTTCCGTATAGTTGTGCTTGACACCCCCGTTCGGCGCCGTGTACCCTGTCTCTTCGGGCATGGCGCGAAGGGACGAGGTGGCCGGGCGGATGGCGGAGGCCGTGGTCAAGCGGCTGGTCGGGCGCAAGCTTGCCGACGTCCGGGACGAGGCGCGGGCGCGAGACGTGGTCCGCCGGATCCTCGTGGAGAACTTCCAGGCCGAAGAGAAGATCGACGCCGACGCCCGGGCCCTCCTGATGGACAACGCCAAGCTCATCCGCGACTCGGCCTCGGACTACAAGCGCCTCTTCACGCTGGTGAAGGCCAAGCTCGCCAAGGAGCGGGGGTTCGTGCTGTGACCCGCATGAGCCGCGAACGCATGTTCGCGCTCGCGGACCGCATCGTCGCCGATCTGACCGCCACCGAGAGCGTGATGATCAAGGCCGCCGACGAGAAGGCCCACGGGCACCTGCGCACGGAAGTCTTCCGCGTGCTCGAGGACGAGTCGAAGCTCGAGGAGTCGATCGACCAGGAGGTGCGCCGCTCCCTGAGCACCTACTCGCGGCCCGCGCCCGAAGGCAGCGCGGAGTGGGAGCTGCTCTACCAGAAGACGCGCGACGAGGTGTACCGGCGGAGGTTCCGTCTGTGAAGCGCCTGGTGGTCGGGATCAGCGGGGCCTCCGGCGCCATCTACGGCATCCGCTTCCTGGAGCTGCTGCGTGGGATCCCCGACGTCGAGGCGCACCTCGTCATATCGGACGCCGGACGCCGGACCATCGTCGAGGAGACGGACTACGCGGTCGACGACGTCGAGGCGCTCGCGCCTCGCCGGTATCGCAACCGCGATATCGGGGCCGCCATCGCCTCGGGCTCGTTCAGGACCGACGGCATGGTCATCGTGCCCTGCAGCATCAAGTCGGCCGCCGCGGTCGCCCACTGCGCCGCGGATACCCTCATCGCGCGCGCCGCGGACGTGACGCTCAAGGAAGGGCGGCGGCTCATCCTGGTCGTGCGCGAGAGCCCGCTACACCTCGGCCACCTGCGCGTGCTGACCGCGCTGGCCGAGATGGGCGCGGTGGTGCTGCCGCCGATGCCCGCCTTCTATCACCGCCCCAAGCAGATCGACGATCTCGTCGTGCACACCCTGGCCCGCGTCCTCGACCGTCTCGGCCTGCCCCATACGCTGGCGCCCGAATGGCAAGGCGGCGCGCCGCGCGTCTCGCCGCCGCCGGCGTGATCTAGTCTCGCCGCCGCCCGTGGGCCGCGAGCTCGATCTGTCGGTCGTCATTCCGGTCTACGACGAAGAGGGCAGCCTCCCGCCGCTGTGGTCGGAGATCCGCGAGGTCCTCGAGCCGACCGGCCTGCGCTACGAGGTGATCTTCGTCGACGACGGCAGCCGCGACCGGAGCGCCGACATCGTCCGCGGGTTCCGCGAGCAGGACCAGCGGGTGAGGCTCGTGCGCCTGAAAGTGAACGCGGGGGAGACCGCCGCCACCGACGCGGGCCTGAAGGCGGCGCTCGGCCGCCACGTGGTGGTGATGGACGCCGACCTCCAGAACGACCCGCGCGATATCCCGGCGATGCTCGCCCAGCTCGGCCGGTGGGACGCGGTGACCGGCTATCGAGTGGACCGGGCGGCGGGCGATTCGTGGATTCGGCGGATCTCCTCGCGCATCGCCAATCGGGTGCGCAACCGCCTCAGCGACGAGGCCGTGCAGGACAGCGGCTGCACCTTCCGCGCGTTCCGGCGAGAGTGCCTGCGCGAGCTGGTTCTCTACCACGGGTTCCACCGATTCGTCCCGACGCTCCTGACGATGCAGGGCTTCCGGGTGCTCGAGATGCCGGTGAATCACCGGCCCCGGCGCTTCGGGCGGTCCAAGTACGGTATCGGCAACCGGGCCGCGCGCGCGTTCGTGGATCTGCTGGTGGTGCGCTGGATGAAGGACCGGCGGCTGCGCTACGAGATCGTCGAGGACGTGGGCGGCGAACCGACCACCGCGCGATGAAGATCCTGCTGGTCGGCCTGGGCCGCTGGGGCGAGAAGCATCTGCGCGTGCTGGGCGAGCTGGGCGTCGAGCGGTGGGTGGCCGACGTCGACCCCGACCGGCGCGCCTTGGCGATCGGCGCCGGCGTGGCGCCCGCCTGCGTGGTGGACGACTTCCGCCGGGCGCTGCCCCAGGTCGACGCGGTCGACATCGTCACGCCCGCCGAGAGCCATCTGGCCATCGCGGCGGACTGCCTGGGCGCCGAGCGCGATTGCTTCATCGAGAAGCCGCTCACCCTGACCGTCCCCGAGGGCGAGCGGCTCGCCGCGCTCGCCGCGGCGACGACCCGCGTGGTGCAGGTGGGCCACATCTTCCGGTTTCATCCGGTGACGGTCGCGCTGCGCGAGCGGCTGGCCGCCGGCGCGCTCGGCCGCGTGCGGTACTGCGCGGGACGGTTCGCCGGCTTCAAGCGCCCGCGGACCGACGTGGGGGTGACCCAGGCCGACGCGATCCACTACTTCGATCTCTTCGCGTACCTGCTCGATCGCGACGCGACCGCGGTGACCGCCACCCTGCGCGACCATCTCGGCCGGGGCCTCGACGATTGCTCGTTCACCACGGTGGAATACGGCGACGTGCCCGCGCACATCGAGGCCGGCTACTTCGCACCCGGCACGCATCGCGAGTGCGTGATCGCGGGCGAGCGCGCGACGCTGGACGCCGATTTCGGCAGCGGGCAGGTGCGCGTGCTCGCCAACCGCCACCTCGAGACGCCGACCGGCTGGCAGGCCGCGGAGGGCGCGGTCGAGTCGTTCAAGGCCGCGGGCCCCGAGCCGCTACGCCGGCAGCTCGAGCTCTTCCTCGATGCGGTGGCTCGGCGCGGCCCCGCCGTCGTCGACGTGCAGGCGGGCCTGGCCGCGATGCGCGTGGTGGAGGCAGCGCAGCGCTCGTCGTTGCTGGGTCGGCGCGTATCCCTCAGCCCGCGGCTGAGGTAGAGTCGTTGGATATGTCGCGCAAGCGGGCTGACGGTCCAGATGGTGCCGAAGGGGGGACTCGAACCCCCACACCCTTGCGGGCACATGACCCTGAATCATGCGCGTCTGCCAATTCCGCCACTTCGGCCCGAGGCAAGGATTTCATCTTACGGACCGGCCCTATGAAGTCAAGGGGCCCGTT